>CAMYZK010000146.1 GCA_947303825.1 uncultured Prevotella sp.
AGGCGGCAAATTCATAATTGGAGAGAATTTCACCACTGTAAATCAGTTCACCGTCGCGCACGAAATTGGCATACACAAAGGTTTCCTTGTTGTACTTGCCTGCGGTGTACGTCCAATGGTCATCCGCCTTGACGGTGTTGCCGGCAAATGCCAGCAGCGAGCACATTAAGAATAGAAATTTTTTCATGATGCTATTGAATTAGATTATACTTTTTTTCGCCTTTTTCAGTTTCCGATGCAAAAAATAGCAAAAAAAAGAATAATAATCGTTGTCAATAAGCTTCAATAAGTTGTCAATTTACACCAAAGACAAAAAATGATACAAAAAACAAAACAAGCATCAGGTACGTTCCTTGATGTATTCTGACGGTGTGATGCCCAGTACACGCTTGAACGTGCGTGTGAAGTTCGACTTGTCGTCGAAGCCCAGCCGCATACCCACCTCGGCAATGTTCAGCTCTGGATGAGTGTCGAGCAGCCGTTGTGCTTCCTCCATGCGCAGACGTGTGACGTAGGCCTGCGGTGTGACATCGACCAGTGCCGAGAAGCGTCTGCGGAAGGCCGTCAGACTCATGCATAGCTCTTGTGCGAGGCTGGCCACGTCTACATGTCCGTTCTCTATCTGTCGTTTGACAATGTCGTCTACCTGTTTCATGAAACGGCTGTCTGCATTGTTTGCCTGTTCCTTGGCATCGGCATCCTGATTTATTATCTGCTTGTCGGCATCACGCAGTTTACGCAGCTGCTCATACTGTTCGTTGAGCTGGTTCAGGTCGGTGGTCAGCTCGTTGAATTGGCGTGCGAACTGGCGTGTGCGTCTTCTCAGCATAATGACAAGCACCACCACCACCAGTGCGAGCACGCAGGCAATGACTATTCCTATATAAAGGTATCGCGCGTGTTGGCGTGCCCGCTCGTTGGCAGCAGCCCGCTCTGCCTCCAGTTGTGCCTTGCCCAGCTGGGCTTCGGTGCGTCCCATGCTCTGTGCTGCCTCGCGGCTGTAGATGGTGTCCTTAAGCTGGTTGTAGCGCTCAAGGTGTTGCATGGCCTCTTGTGGGTTCTGCTCCTTTAGTGAGTTGTATAGTCCCAGTTGCGAGTGCAGTTCGTTATAGGGGTCTCTGAGCTTCTGGAAGATTTCAGCACCGCGTGCGAAATACTTTGCAGCTTCGTCATAGTTCTTTTCCCATTTCAGCACTTCTCCCATTTTGTTGTAACAGATGCCGAGTGACTGCAGATTGCCGTCGGCTTCGAGCTGGGGGATGGCTCGCTTCAGGCAGTCCTTGGCCTCATTGAAGCGGTGCAGACCTGTCAGGGCAGCGGCCATCTGGCTGAGACGGATGGCAGCACGGTCGGGACGTTTGAGCTGTTGCTCTATCTGGTAGGCGGTGGTGGCATAGTCGAGAGCCCGCTGCTGGTCGCCCAGGGCATGATACACCTCTGAGGCCATGCCGTTGAGTGTTGCCAGACGGCTGTCGTTGCCCGCCTTCTTACAATAGTCTATGCCTTTGAGCACATATCCCTCTGCTTTGTCGGGAAGGTTGGCACCGAGGTATATTCCTGCCAGTGTGTTCAGGCTCGACGAGATATTGTCGGGGTCGCCGCCCTTCAGGTCCAACTCGTAGCACTGGCGTGCATAGTCGGCGGCGCGCTGTGTATCGCCCATCCGCAGGCAGGCAATAGAAAGGACACTGAGGCAGTCGGCCTCACCTTGGCTGTTGCCCGAGGCTCGGCAGAGTGGCAGGGAGCGCTGCCCGTAGGCCACGGCACGGTCGTACTGCTGACGGTCGTAGTAATACTCGGCAGCCCAGTAGAAGACCTGCTGACGCAGCGTGTCTGGATGTACGGAAGTAGTGAAGCGTATATGCTCTTCGGTTAGCTCCTCACTGTGCAGAAGGTCGAAGAAACGGTTGGCCACGGCAATGCCGGGACTCTTCTCAAAGGCAGAGAGCAGAGAGTCGGCAACTGCCTCACTCTGTCTTGCTCCGCTCTGCGGAAAACAGGCTAAGGCTATCAAGCTTAATGATAGAAGTATGAAATAGAACCTCCTCACTCTCTACTCTTCGCTTTTAATTCTTTGCTTTTACGCAATTCAGTTGCAAAATTACACTTTTAAAATGAATACTCCAAATGAAAGCAACAAAAAAATACAAAATAATAGTTGTTTATTCTGTTTTTTCCAGGGGAAAAAATTGGTGGAAATAAATATATTTCGTAATTTTGCCTTCGATATGCTAGAACTGAACGAAGTACAGCTGGAGGGCAGCAGTCATGCCTATTCGATGATGGCCCTTGAAGAGCAGATAACCTGTCTTACTGTGCCGGGTGGAGCTTTACACCAGACACCTGTAAGATGGCTCTTTGCCATGCTTGGCCTAGAGCCTGTGCGACATGGCTTTATAAGTATCGACGGTGAGCCTCTTTCCGTCCGCTCGGCATCGGCCATACGCAAGCTGATGTCGTATGTGCCCTATAGACTAGACGATGTGGGAGAGATTTCAGTCTACCATGCTCCTACGGCTGGTGATGTGTTTGCGTTGAAGGCAAACCGCAAGGCGGGCAAGAGGTCGCTTCAAGAGGAAGAGCGACAGACGGGAGCTGTGGGGCAGCAGGCCCGGCTGCTGGCCACTGCGGTAATGCTCAACCGGCCTGTGCTGCTGGTAGACCGTCCGTCGGCATTGTCTATGTCCTATCTCCGTAGGCAGGCCAATGCCGGCCGTACAGTGATAGTGGCTAGCAACGATGCCGCCGTTATAGCTGCATCAGACAATGTGGTTGAAATTCATAATTCATAATTAGTAATTAGAATAATGTATCTGAAGGAATTTGCTCCATGGGGAGGATTGCTGTTGTTGCTGCTTTTGAGTGCAGTGGCTGCACTGTTGTTTCTTATTGACAAGCGTATGCTTGGCAGGGTACTCAATTATAGATTCCAGCTGCCCAAGCTGCCTGCCAAGCTGTTGATGCCTGTCATCTTGGCAATGGCAATGGGGAGCTTTGCCTTTGCAGGCATCCTGGTGCTCAGTCTGCCTTGCAGGGTCTTTTGGCCCGTGTTCGTTATTGTTCTGCTTAGCCTCCTCGTTTCTGTGCCTCGTGGCATGCTTACATATCACCGCAGCCTGAAGAATACGTCATTGCACCGAAAGTATCTTCTGGGCAGTGGAGGCACGCACCTGGAGAGTGTCATACCTAGCGTAAGACGAGGATTGCGGGCTACGCTGATTCCCGTGTTGTTGCATCGCTCCACTTCCATGCCCCTAGCAGTCTCACTATTGGTGCTGGGAGCCTTGACGGGTGGGGCAACGATAGCAGCCGCCCTTGCCTTGGGAGTACTGGCATGGACGGCTGCCTTGGCAGCATCGGTATTGACAACAATACTAGCGATGTGGATGGCCGACCGTGTGTTGTTTGACAACCACGAGAGAGTGAAGAGTTAGGAGCTGTTTCTTAGTCTAGAGTGTAGAGTGTAAGTTTAGAGTGCAGAGTTTGCTACCGCGCCAGCTCTTATCGTGCTAGTACTCACTGCGGTAGCAAACTCTAAACCCTACACTCTAAACTAACCAGCAGGGTAATCATATCTTTCATCTGTCATCTCTCATCTATTTAGCAGGTAGCTCTTGAATGCCTCGAAGTCATTGGGCATGGCTACGCTCTGCTTCTCCCCTTCCATGAAGGCTCTGAGCCTGGCTGGAATCTCTACATCTATGCCCAGGATAGAGTCTACTTTCTCCTTGAACTTTGCCGGATGGGCCGTCTCGCAGAAGATGCCCACCTCTCCTGGCTGTAGCTGTTCGACAAGAGCCCGGTAGCCGCATGCGCCATGAGGGTCGAGTATATATCCAGTAGACTGATAGCATTCACGCATCGTTTCCATTATCTGCTCGTCGGTATAAGTGGCTCCGCTGATAAGCGATGTTATACGGCGATGGGTCTCTTCGGGCGACAGGCTGTCGTTGTTGCTGTACAGATTGATGATGCGAGCGTAGTTCGATGGGTCGCCCACATCCATGGCATTGGCCAGTGTCTGCTTGCTGGGCTTGGGCTCGTACTTGCCGGTCTGCAAGTATTTGTAGAACACGTCGTTGGCATTGTTTGCAGCAATGAAGCGCTTCACGGGGAGTCCCATGCTGTGGCCGAAGAGGGCTGCACAAATATTTCCGAAATTGCCAGAGGGAACACATACGACCACATCCGACGATTTGCCTATTTCACGATTTGACAATTCTTTGATGCGGGCGTAGGCATTGAAATAGTAGAAGGCCTGTGGCAGGAAGCGTGCTACGTTGATGCTGTTGGCCGATGTTAGCATCATGTGCTTGTTTAGCTCCTCGTCCATGAAAGCCGACTTTACCAGACGCTGGCAGTCATCGAAGACGCCGTCGACTTCAATGGCGGTGATGTTCTTCCCCAGTGTAGTGAACTGGCACTCCTGAATGGGCGACACCTTTCCTTTGGGATAGAGCACGTAGACGTGAATGCCGTCAACACCAAGGAAACCGTTGGCAACGGCCGAACCAGTGTCGCCACTGGTAGCTACGAGCACGTTCACCAGTTTTGATTGACCGTTGGCTATCGAGCATTGACCATTATTGTCTGTGGTATCTTTCCGCGTTGCCAATTGTTCAATGGGCGATGGCGAATATTTAATGAAATACTGCAGCAGACGGGCCATGAAGCGGGCACCTACATCCTTGAATGCCAGGGTAGGTCCATGGAAAAGCTCCAGGGCATAGATATTTTCTTTTACCTTTACCACAGGGCAGTCAAACTGTAGTGTGTCATAGACAAGGTCTTGTAGTCCGTCCAGGTCGATGTCTTCACCGAAGAAGTTGCTGGCCACGTTGTAGGCAATGCTCTTGAAGTCCATCTGAGGCAAGTCTTGGAAGAATTCTTCTGGCAGCCTGTATATCTCTTCTGGCATATATAGTCCCCGGTCTTCGGCCAGACCCTTCACCACGGCCTTGCGCAGGTCGGCCATGGGAGCCTGATGGTTGGTGCTGTAGTATTGCATTTTATGAATAACGAATTATGAATTACGAATCTATCTTGTTCTGTTGTTGTTATTTCTTCCTGACGGGGTCGCAGGTAAGTCCGCATCCCAGTTTCTTGAATATCTTTCTGTCTACCTCACTCAACATCACAGTAGAGTGTACTTGGCATCCTCTGAGCTGTGGCAGCTGCTCCAGTGCTTTCCGGCAGTTGTCGTCATGCTCCGACAGTACGCTGAGAGCCACCAGCACCTCGTCGGTGTGAAGTCTGGGGTTGCGTGCGCCAAGGTATTCAGTCTTTGTCTTCTGCACGGGCTTGATAAGGCTTTGAGGTATGAGCTTTACCTCGTGGTCGATGCCTGCCAGATGTTTTGTGGAGTTGAGCAGCAGTGCTGCACTGCATCCCAGCAGCGGCGACGACTTTGCGGTGATTATCGTGCCGTTGGAAAGCTCCATGGCGGCAGCGGTGTGTCCGCTTAGTTCTTTCTTCGCAGCGGCAGCAACCGTAACGCGGCGGTAGGCTGTTGTTATCTTTGCCTGGTTGAAGAGCATCAGTATCTTGTTCACCTCTTCCTCATTGTCTATGCCGTCGGCCATCTTGTTGGTGGCATCGTAGTAGCGGCGTATAATCTCTTCGCGGCTTGCATTACAGCACACCTCGTCATCGCTGATGCAGAATCCCACCATGTTCACACCCATGTCGGTAGGTGACTTGTAGGGATTCTCTCCATAGATGGCCTCAAACAAGGCATTAAGCACGGGGAAGATCTCTATGTCGCGGTTATAGTTGACGGCAATCTTGTCGTATGCATCCAGATGGAACGGGTCTATCATGTTCACATCGTTGAGGTCGGCAGTGGCTGCCTCGTAAGCGATGTTTACAGGGTGCTTCAGCGGAAGGTTCCAAACGGGGAACGTCTCAAACTTTGCATATCCTGCCCTCACGCCACGCTTGTTCTCGTTGTAGAGCTGCGATAGGCACACAGCCATCTTGCCGCTGCCGGGGCCAGGTGCTGTCACAATCACCAGTTCTCGCGATGTCTCTACATAGTCGTTCTTTCCAAAGCCATTGTCGCTGGCAATGAGTTCCACATTATGCGGATAGCCGTCAATAAGGTAATGGAAGTATGACTTGACCCCCATGCGCTCAAGGCGGTTCCTGAAGAGGTCGGCTGCCCGCTGTCCGTTATAGTGGGTTATGACCACGGAGCCTACCATGAAGTTGCGTGTCTGGAACTCCTCGCGCAACCGCAACACGTCTTCATCGTAGGTTATGCCTAGGTCAGCTCTTACCTTGTTCTTCTCAATATCTTCTGCACTGACAACGATGACGATTTCCAGCTGGTCGCGCAGCTGTGCAAACATGCGTAGCTTTGAGTCGGGTTTGAAGCCTGGAAGGACACGTGAGGCATGATGGTCGTCAAACAACTTTCCGCCCAGTTCCAGGTAGAGCTTTCCGTCAAACTGTGCAATGCGCTCGCGTATGTGCTCCGACTGTATCTTAAGGTATTTATCGTTGTCAAATCCTATATTCATTGTATTGACGTCTTGGGGTTATTGTTCATTCATAAGGGCCTTGATAAATTGCTCTAGCCTGAGCAAGCCATAGCTTCCACCGGTGCACGACACTTCATCGTAGATCTCTACGCTGTCGGGGGTGATG
>CAMYZK010000147.1 GCA_947303825.1 uncultured Prevotella sp.
GCGGTCGTTGGCAAGTCTGCCGCCTGCTTTGCCGGGCTGCTTCTCTTCTGCTGCCCCCAGACTGTCTGCGAGGGGCAGGGGTGGAGCAGACATCTTCTGCCTGACATCGGCCAGTTCGGCCTTTATTGCTGCCAGCTCCTCTTTCAGTGCCGTCACAGTGGCGTTGAGGCTGGCCAATGCGTTCATGGTCTGTGTGCGGCTGCTGCCAGGTGTGAGCAGACGGTACAAGCGGTGAAGGATTCTCTTTGCAATAGTTTTCATAGGGCAATGGTCTTTTGTTGGCAAGCAAAGGTAACGTAGAGTACCGGCGCACAAAAGCCATTAACACGGAATTAACATTCCCGTCGCCTTTTTAACAAATGAGAAGGTAAGTTTTTTAGTCTCTCAACCCTCAACCCTCATCAGGGGTTCTTGCGTCCCTTCGGTAGCAAGCGGCAGAGCCGAGTGTCACCCCTGCCAGTGGTCTGAACGCCCCTTCGGGGCTACTGAAGAAAAGTCTCTCCGCTCGGCTTCGCCGCTTGGCTCGTCCAAGAACTCTTAACTCTTAACTCTTAATTCTAACTGGTGCTACAGGTGCTACTGCAGATGATACTGCAGGCCTTTTGCGAAATAATGCACCCCCTTTTGGAAAAAGGGCACGCCTTTTTCCGACAGGGAGGCCCCTTTTTCAGTAAAACAACTTGTTTTACTTGGTAGTTCCAGCAGTAGCAGGATGTATCCGCATAACTATCTGATAGTCAGAGGCGAGTAGCACCAGTAGTACGAGTTGTGTCGCAGACTCCCAATGTAAAAATGCCCCCCTTCTCTGAGGACAAGTGAATACGAAAAGAGGTGACACCTCTAATAAGTGTTCACCTCCTACTCGATTATTGCCCCAACAATTTCTTAGTTGTTACTGCTGGGGAAGTTTTTGCTTTAGATAGTCGTTGTACTCGGTGCCGGTGCCCTTAAAAGCCTTCTTTGCTGTCTCTGGCTTAATGTTGAGTGTCAGCTTGCATTTGACAGAATTGGTGACACCACGTGCACCCATGCCGACGGCAAAGCTATACTTTGTCTCTCCATTGGCGGGGATAGGCTGTCCTGTCAGCTTTTTCGTTGACATTACCTCGTCGAAACTCATCATTCCCATGGCCATATAAGCGTAGATTGTTGCATTGACGGTATATTCGTCGCTGCCTATTTCAGCATCGGTTTCATTGGCAACGACAATGGTACAGTTTGAGCTGCCTGTGCTGCGTGTGTCAGTGACGCTCTTGATTTTCACCTTCTCCTGGATAGCTTTCATGGCCAGCTCGTCGATGTAGGCATCGAATTCCTTGTCGCCGAGACGTTCGGCATTCACAGAGTAAGCCATAGCAAAGCTATTGTCTTTAACTCCTTTAACTCCATAACTTTCGTAAGAAGGCCAATAATTGTTCAGTTGAGCTTTGGCTTGAGCTCGTCGGGTGAGTCGTTGGTGAACATGTCGACGGGCTTGGCCTTGCGTGTGAAGAAATGGGTGATGGTCTCGGGCTCCAGCGTGATGGCAGGCTGGAAGTCGGGGCTCTGCATGTAGTCGAGTATGGCGCGGCGCATCTGGCGCGCTACGGGTCGGCTGTCCAGACGGTTGGTGATGTCCATGGTGGTCATCAGCAGGCGACCGCCTAGTACGCGGGCTTCGATGAGCATGCCCAGCTTGCGGCTGACGTGCCAGGTATCGATGGGCTGTATGGGAGGCTGATAGCTGGCGGGCAGCTCCATGAGGTTCATCACCTGGGCGCGGTTGAGCAGCTCCCACCAGTTGAGGTTACTCCAGTCGTCGGTGGGGAACCCGTGGCTGAAGAGGGGATGGCTTTTGTCTATGTAGGCCCCGGTGGTGTGGGGCGGGCGCATCTTGAACCACGACGTGTTCCAGAACACCGGCAAGTAGGTCTGCTTGACGTCACTGCCCAGCGTCACCTTGCCGGCGGCGGTGAGGAGCACCGTGCCTCCGTTACGAAGCACTTCGAGAGTCTTTGCATCGAGCGTGTCGGCAATGTGTATGTCACTCTCCACTCTTCGCTCGGCATCGCCGCTTGGTTTGTCCAATAACTCCTCACTCTTCACTCTTAACTCTTCACTCTTCACTCTTAACTCTTCACTGGGGTACACCCAGAAGTTCCAGTGGTTCTGTATGTAGTTGTCTATTCTTACCCTTAGGGTCATCTTGGCAGGCTCCTTGATGCTGTCCAGCTTTAGCTTTACTGTTCCAATGGCGTTGTTCTTGCCTACGGTAATGGAGCATTGCCTAATGCTGTCGAGGGCAACGATAATGCTGTCTTCCTTTAGCACCTCGTAGACTACATCGACCGGCATAAGGTTTCCCAACAACGCATTGTAGGTCTCTAGTGGCACGTTGAGCTCCTCGTTGTTGGTATAGACAAACTTGGGGAACCGTGCCAGTACAACGAGATAGTTGCAGAACTCTCGCCACTCCCTTTCCTTGACGTATCCCTTCTCCTTCCAGTGCACATTGAGCGGTCCCACCAGTGCGGTGCCCTGTCCGCTGTAGTCGTTGAGTGCCAGCAGCTGGAATCCGGCATAGTCCTTGGTGCGCAGGTTGCGTTCTATCTCGTATTTGTAGCATAGCGTCTGTAGCTTTCCGCTGGCATGTAGGAACTTCTCTGCCTGCGAAGCCATGCCGTTTTGGGCCAGCAGGTCGGCAAAGATTTCCATGTTGCGAGCTTTGTAGGCCCCAGTGTAGTCGGCTGTCTCTTTCAGGTCGGGGAAGGCGCACCACTGTCCCTGCTCATGGGCAATGACAGGCGTATTGTTGGCGGTGGTGTCTTTATAGTTTCTGGGAAACTCTATACCGCTGTAGTAATCATCGTCGGACGACGGAGCGTGGCGGTCCCAGTCGAGGCCGCGTGCACCGCCCTTGACGTGGAACTCCGAACCGTAGTCCCAGGCCCATCCTCCGCCGACGCTGGCCCCGCAGTACACCTTTGTGGAGTCGTACTGGTGCATCTCCTTCACCCAGTCGTTGCAGTATTTCACCCAGTCGCCGGCAGGTTCGTTGCCTGCAGCCATCATGACAAACGACGGGTGGTGGCCGTACTCGTCTATGATGCGCTTCGACTCCTCAAGCAGGTATTTGTCTATCACCTGTCCCCGGCGTAGCTTCACACCGTGGTTGGGCCACGACGGGCCTTCGGGTTGCAGGTACATCCCGGTCTCGTCGGCAGCTTGGAAGGCGGCCTCTGGTGGGCAGTAGCTGTGGAATCGCATGTGGTTAAGCCCGTATGCCTTGCACTTCTTGAAGATCTTGAGCCATTCCTCCTTGTCGGTAGGCGGATAGCCCGTCTCGGGGAAGCAGCAGTTCTCGACGGTGCCCCTGAAAAACGCCGGTTTGTTGTTGACATAGAACTGCCTGCCCTTGATGCTGATGCTGCGCAGTCCAGTCACCGTCTCGTAGACATCGTCGCCGGCCTCTATGGTAAGCAAATACAGGTTGGGGTGAAACTCATCCCACGGGACGATGGTGTTGCGTTTTCCCCAGTTGTACAGGTTTTCGCCATACTTGATGTCGGTGGGTATGGAGAATTTTACTTTGCTTTTTCCCTCAATATTTTCATGGTGCGACTGCAGTTTCTTTCCTTTCTTCCCGTCTTCGTATGAGTAGACAGTGGCTTCCACCCAGTAGTCGTAGAAGGGCATAAATCTTACGTAAGGTATGTGGTTTTCCAGTTCCACCTCGACGTTGATGGCCTCAAGGTTGGCAGCAGGAGTGATCTTCACCTTCTTTATGTTCACCTTCTTCAACTGCGACTGCAGCTCCATGCGGCCTATTATCCCATTCCAGTTGCCTTGTGTCTGGTCGGTCACCGAATGTGAGTCTTGTCCTACGCCCACGTTTTCTATTCCGTTGTACACTCGGATGGCGATGCTGTTTTTCTTTCCTGCCTTTATAAACCGTGTCACGTCGTAGCGGTGGGGGGTGGAGAGACTGTTCTGATGTCCAGCCTCATGGCCGTTGACATATACTGTTGTCTCTATGTGCGGTCGCTCCAGGAACAGAGTGATGCGTGTGCCCTTCCAGTCATTAGGCACATATATTTCCTTGTTGTACCATGCGGCACCCACGTAGTGGCGCTCCGGAGTGAGGAAGAAGGGAAACTTCATCTGCCCCTTGTGTCGGTATGGCTCCATGGCTGGGTTGAAGTAGTAGCTCGAGTCGTATAGTGAGCCCGTCCATTGTGTCTTCAGGCTCACTGGGTCGCCCTTGTCGTTGGTGAGCATGGAGCCTGGCAGCACCACGAAGTCATGGTATCTGGTGCGCAGTGGCGATCCATCCTTGGTCAGCGTGTCGCCAATGGCAAAGTCCCACACGCCTGCCAGGTCTATTATTCGCTGGGCATGAGTAGCAGTGACCCATGCAGCGCAGAAAAGTAAGATGAGCTTTCTCATGGAGTGTTATCTAGTAGATGTCTGTTATGGTTATGCTGTTCACCTTCTCGCCAGGGGTGCGGTCGGCCTCCCTTGGCAGATAGATAGGTGCATCGGGTTGCAGTGGCAGTATGCGCAGTTCCAGCTCCCTAATGCCTTCGGGCAGTCGCCACGGGGCAAAGATGAACGGTCGTCCGTAGTAGAAGTTGTCGGCCACCAGCTTGCCGTTGGCATACAGGCGTGCCACGTCGCCACGATAGTCTATCTGCAGCAGCTTGCCGGCATATCCATCCATGCTTTCGGGCAGTTTTATGGTATAGACCGCTGCCTGGTTGAAATCCTCGTCGGCAGGCTCCTCGACCACTTTCTGCACGCCGACGCTTATCTTCCTCATCGGTCCGGCCTCGCTGGTCTTTTCGTACTCTACGGCTAGCGGGGCGGTCTTCGCTGCCCTCCTGTCAAGGAACAGCCACTGGGCATCTTCTCTTGTCAGCAGGTAGATGTTCTGGTATATGGGCTTCTGCATGCCACGTGGCTTTACGTTGCGCAGCGTCTTCCCATCGTTCATGGCTATGGTGGTGGGCAGTCCGTCAATCTGCATCATGTAGATGTTGCCGTTGCGGCGGGCCACCAGCTGTGCCGTGGCATAGCGCATGCCCTCTATGTTGACGGGTAGTATGGCCACGCATCCTGCAGGGATGGTCATCTTGGGCAGCTTGACGCCGCAGGCCTCCAGCTGCACGTCTTTCTTTGCCTTGAGACGCTGCAGTCGCTCGTAGTTGTTGATAAAGATAAAGGCCTGACCTTCACGGCTGCGCACAGCCCACCGCAGTTGCGCGTCATCGCCTTTCTTGATGTCTTGCGGAGTGGGGAACGTTGCCTGCATGGGTGCCAGCAGCTCGCCGTAGTCCTGCATGAAGAGGTGCAGCGGGCGTAGCATGTAGTATTGCGGATATGTCTGCCCGAACTCTCCCAACGGAGCTTGGAAGTCGTATGTCTTCACTGGCATGTCGTTATAGTTGGTGGCTACGGTGCGCTGGTTCTCGTTGAGGTAGGTCATCCCATCGGGGTTTGTTCCTCCGTGGTACATGTAGTAGCCCAGCAGGTTTGACCCTGAGCCCAGCTTTACCAGTGCCATGGAGTAAGCATCCTTTGGGTACAGGTATGGTCGGCGGTGGTAGGCTGTGGCCATGCCTCCTCCCAGTTCGCAGGTGAAGTATGGATACTGGCTGGCAGCCTGTGGAGTCTTGCCAGTGTCTTTCGAGTAGTCAATCTGCTCGGTGGCAATGGCCGTGCTGCTGCGGAAGGCCTTGAAGTTGAATGCCTTGAAGTAGTTGCCGTCGGTCTCGCCGATGGTACGGTCCCAGAATCCGTCGGCATAGTCGCCATAGAGTGGAATCATCTCGCCGAAGGGCACCGGCTTGCTCAGCTCGGGCCATCCTGTTCGGGTGTAGAAGGGCAGGTCGAAGCCAATGTCGGTGGCGATGCGTTTCAGAGCCATGAGGTAGTCGCCCGAACCACGGTACTCATTGTCAAACTGGCATGCCATGACGGACCCACCGTCCTTCCACTGCAGACCCTGTATCTGCGTGAAGACCTGGCGGTAGAGCTTCGTGACATATTGCAGAAAGCGTGGGTCTAGCGAGCGTGTCTTGCAGCCCTTGGTGAACACCCAGTCGGGAATGCCGCCGTTGCGCACTTCTCCATGACAGAAGGGGCCTATGCGCAGCACCACCGGCAGCTGCTCGTCGCGGCATATCTCTATGAAACGGCGCAGGTCGCGCTGGCCGTCCCAGCGGAAGATGCCCTCCTGCTCCTCAACATGGTTCCAGAAGACGTAGGTGGCTATCACGGTAACACCGCCCTCCTTCATCTTCCTCACCTCCTGCTGCCACTCGTTGGCAGGCAGCCGTGAGTAGTGTATCTCGCCCATTACCGGGCATACCCGTTTACCGCCTATCATCAGACTGTGACTGTCCCATGTCACGGCAGGATGCTCAGAGGCATTGACTTTTCCGAATTGTTGCTGCCCTAATGCTGATATGGCTATCAGCATGGCAGTAGATAGTATAATGATTTTTTTCATCTCTCCTGTCGCAATATGCCTGCAAAGTTACAAATAATTAACTGATTATTTGCTCTCCATACGAAAAAAAGTATTAATTTTGCAGATAATTTGTGAAATGTTTTTTTTTTGTATGAGATATAAGCTGATATTG
>CAMYZK010000148.1 GCA_947303825.1 uncultured Prevotella sp.
CAGCGTATGAGATGAACTTGAAACCGCGAGTCTCATCAAACTTCTGGGCAGCCTTTATCAGGCCTATGTTGCCTTCGTCGATGAGGTCGGTAAGTGTGAGTCCCTGATGCTGATATTGCTTGGCCACAGAAACCACGAAACGCAGGTTGGCTGTAACCAGTTTGTCCTTGGCGCGCTCGCCCTCCGGACCGCCTTTGCGAATTTTCTGTGCAAGCTCTATCTCCTCGTCAATGCTTATAAGAGGGGCACGCCCTATTTCAACAAGATACTTGTCGAGGGCTTCGCTTGAACGGTTAGTAATGCTCTTCTGAATCTTAAGTTGTCTCATTCTTTCTTCTCCTTTTTCTAGAAAAATTAGCCTTAATTATCTGATTACTAGGCTTATACGTATATTATCCCTAACAATGCGGTGCAAATTTACAAATTTTTTCTTAATAATAATGTAAACAGCAACTTTTTTTTTGTTAAATAATCATAAACGCCACATTGCCTTCTGTCACGTGGGAGAGGTCTGTCAGGCAACGAAAAAATCAGAGTCTAAGATAGTGATCTATACATGGTGGTAACTCTTCTTCGTTGTGAGTTACCATAATCATGGTCCGCTGCTTGTCAGAGCAATAGTCTTCAATGATGTCTTTCACCGTTTTCTGGTTCCTAACGTCAAGTCCGTGCATGGGTTCGTCTAGGACGAGCAGGCTTGGTGACTTTACAAAAGCCCTGCAAACCAGTATCATACGCTGCTCTCCGCTGGAGAGGTGCAGGAAAGGCTTTTCTGCAAGGTTGTCAATGCCAAACCGCTTCATCCATTCCCTGCATAGCTCTCTTTCGGCCGTATTAGGCCTGACATATAGTCCTATGGTGTCTTTCAGTCCGCTTGCCACAACGTTTACGGCGGGTATGTTGCGTTGATAGGAGCGGTGCATCTCTGGCGATACGTAGCCAATATTGCGTTTTATCTCCCAGATGCTCTCTCCTGTGCCTCGTTTGTGCCCGAACATCGAGATGTCGCATGCATAGCCTTGCGGATTGTCGGCACAGATGAGTGATAGTAGTGTAGACTTGCCGCTGCCGTTGCGCCCCGACAATGCCCAGTGCTCTCCCTCCCTGACTGTCCACGACAGCTTGTCGAGAATGGTGCGCCCTGAGTATTTTATGCTTATCTGGTTAAGGCGTACAATCTCTTTTGCAAAATCAGGCGCAGTTACTTTCTTCATTACACTGTTGCTGCCTGTTTTGCCTTTGTGTAGATCACGGAATCGGCTTTCGGGGGTGGTCCAAATTATCTCGTCAACATACTGTGGAATCTCGTTCTCGCGTGCCACGAGGATAAAGAGCTTAATGCCCCGCTCTTTCAGCTTGAGCAGCTTACTGCTGACAGTCTTGCGTGCTTCTGCGTCGAGGCCAATGAAGGGATTGTCAATTATTATTATGCTCGGATTGGCCATCAGGGTCTTTACGAGCTGCATCTTCCGCAGTTCTCCGCTGCTTAGCGAGATGACATACTCCTTGAGCAGGTTTCCCATGCCCATTGACTCATAAAGTTGCTCTTGTAGCATCCGTCTCTCTTTATTGTCTGGTCCTGAAAGCAGAAACGACCTCTCAAGAGCCGTTTCTACCGTGGGTGTCTCGGTGTCAATATCGTGCTGGTTCCATCTCTGTTGCAGATAGTACCCTCTGTCTGTTGCTGTGCCGTAGGTATCGCAGAAAGAGATATAACGCAGGCTGTCGCTACTGTATTCCCTGCGCAGTCGCTCGGCCAGCATTGTCTTGCCGCTGGCGTTCAGTCCTACTATGGCTATTGTCCTGGCTTCCATATCTTTGACTGGTTTTTGTTCACGAAATCCTTCCATCCTCTGTAATGTGGTGCATCTGTGTCGGGACGCCCCATCTGTAGGAAGTGGCAGTAGGCAGCTGCCAGTGCGTCTGTGGCATCCATAAAGCGTCCCATCTCGTCTTTGGGTATCTTGAGTAGCCGTTGCAGCATGCCGGCCACTTGTTCTTTCGATGCATTTCCGTTGCCTGTAAGGGCCATCTTGATTTTCATGGGAGCATATTCATGAATTGGAACGCTACGTTGTATGGCGGCAGCAATGGCCACCCCTTGAGCCCGTCCCAGCTTCAGCATAGACTGCACGTTCTTTCCGAAGAAAGGAGCCTCTATGGCCATCTCGTCGGGCTTGAATGATTCAATAATGCCAGTAACACGTTCATAGATATGGCCCAGCTTGAGGTAGGCATCTTCAAATTTTCTCAGGTCTATGATGCCCATTGTCATCATCTCCGCCGTCTGTCCTGCCTTGCGCGATAGGGGCTGGCTGCCTCCTATTCGCAGCACGCCATATCCCATGATATTCGTGCCTGGGTCTATGCCAAGAATAATCTTTTCCATAATTACGGGCGCAAAGTTACTAATTTTTGCTCATTTTCTTTCGCATAAATTTGGAAAATCCATTTTTTTCCATTATTTTTGCAGGCTGAAAAGCTAAAAAGCTACTAATCATGGAGATTCTAGAAAAGTTTGATACAACAATCAATAAAAGCGACTATAAAATACTAATCGTTGACGATGTTGTTAGCAATGTGCTGTTGCTGAAAATTCTTCTTAGCAACGAGAAGTTCAAGGTATGTACAGCCAATAGCGGTGAAGCATGCATTGAACAGACGAAAGCAGAGCATCCAGACCTTATTCTTCTCGACGTGATGATGCCTGGCATAGACGGATTTCAGACGGCAAACATACTGAAGAAAGATCCTGAGACGCATAACATACCTATCATATTCCTTACGGCCCTTAACAACCCCAGTGACCTGGTGCATGGCTTCCAGGTTGGTGCGAGTGATTTCCTTACCAAGCCATTCAACAAAGAGGAACTCATTGTCCGTGTGATGCACCAGATAGAGCTGGTGGCAGCAAAGCGTCTCATTGAGAAGCAGAACGCAGAGCTAAGGGCTACGATAGGCAACAGAGACAAGATGTACTCGGTGATAGCCCACGACCTTCGCTCTCCTATGGCCAGCATCAGAATGGTGCTCAACCTGGTGGTGACAGCCGTGTCGCCCGACACTGTTGGCAAGGAGCTTTTCGATCTCCTAGACAAGGCAAACAAGGAGTCAGAAGATGTTCACGACTTGCTTGACAATCTGCTCAAATGGACTAAGAGTCAGACGGGTCGTCTGCACGTCGTGCCGCAGGATCTTGACCTTGACGACATCATACCGGGAGTGGTTGACATCTTCGAGATGATTGCCATGACAAAGCGTATCAAGCTGGAATATCAGGGATGTGGCTCGTTGATGGTAAGGGCCGACAACGATATGTTGAAGACCGTTGTACGCAATTTCATGTCTAATGCTGTGAAATTCAGCCCTGAAGGTAGCTCCATCGAAGTTAGTGTTGCCAAAGAGGGCGAGTTTGCAAAGGTAAGCATACGCGACCACGGCATAGGCATTGAGCCAGAACGACTTTCAAGTATCTTCAAGAAAGGAGAGACGACCTACGGCACCGGAGGTGAAGAGGGGTCGGGCCTGGGATTGCAGCTGTGCTATGACTTTGCCAAGAAGAATGGTGGCGATGTTATGGTTGAGTCGGTGTTGGGCGAAGGCTCCACATTCAGCGTTCTTATCCCTCTGAAAAAAGACTAGTCAATCAGTCCCTTTCACTCCGGCCGACAAAGTCGGCTCATTCCCCTTTCACTCCCAGCCTGCGGAAGTTGCATTACTTTGACTTATCACTCATCAAATCAGAACAATAGCAATTGAGTCCACTTTCGAAAGTGGACTCAATTGCTATTGTTCTTGAAGAACGATACCGCCGTTTGGTTGTATCTCTACTATGGCTTTCTGTTTCTTGTTGGTCTTCAGACTGTTGAGCTTGGTCTGCATGGTCTTGGGATCGTCTGTGTAATAATTCAGTTTTGTCCCTGCAGGAAACATTGACAGGTCTAGCGTGAGCTTGAGCGGTTCGGCTTTTGCGTTGAGGCCTGCCACGTACCACTGGCTGCCGTGACGCCGTGCCAGCACAACGTATTGTCCGGGATATCCGTCTATGAATTGTGTCTCATCCCATGTGGTGGGCATGGAGCGCATCCAGTCCAGCTCCAGTGGCGGCAGCTCGTCAATATTGTTGGGCTGCATGGCTACGCACTGTATGGCGGCTTGGTTGGTGATGCCCGATGCCATCTCAAACGTGTCGGTAGTATATCTCTTGTGGCGGCTCTTGTTGTCTTTCGACAGGTATTTGTTCATAATGACTCCTCCCCAGTCCATAGTGCCCGATGCATTGCGGCAGAAGGGGTGCATGCATAGTTCGAAAGGCTGGCTCTTGGCTGCTCCTTCGCTGAAGTAGACGTTCTCTGAAGCCAGTACTGCCTCCGAGCTGACGTAGTTGGGATACATGCGCTCCCATCCTCGTGGCATGGTGCATCCGTGGAAGATGCACTGCAGGCCGTAGCGGTTGGCATCGAAGAGAATGTCTTCGTAGAGCTTCATCGTCTCCTGCTTGTCGCCTCCGAAGAAGTCAACCTTTATGCCCTTCACACCGATAGACTTCATCCAGGCCATCTCCTTGTCGCGGGCTATGGAGTTGTTCATGCAGTTGCGAGGTGTCTGGGGGGCGTCGTTCTCGTGGCCGTTGCTATTGTACCACAGCATGAGGCTCACGCCTTTCGACTGTGCATATTTCGACAGCTCGGCCATGCGCTCGCGCCCAATGTTCTGGTCCCACCAGTTGTCAACGAGGCAGAGCTCAAATCCCATCTTCGATGCGAGGTCAATAAACTTCACCTGATCATCATAGTTGATGCTGTTGTCCTGCCAGATGAGCCAGCTCCATGTGTATCGCCCGTAGGGGTTGGTGGTTGAAAGGTGAGGGTTGAGCGTGTAGAGCGGCTCCACCACATCGTATTGTACTGTTGTCTCCACAATGGGTTTCAGCGTTGTGCCCACGGTTATAGTGCGCCATGGCGTCTGGCCAGGCAGTGCTATACCTGGTGCCGATGTTCCGTTGCCGTTGTTTTCGCCGTCCATGGGATAGGCAACGGTATATGCACCTGTTGCCGGGTCATAGTCGGAAAGACGGCTACCGCAGTATGCCGAGGAAACGCCTGTCTCAGAGATGAGCATCCATCCGTCGTCTTTCACCTTGAAAAGGCAAGGAAAGGTGAAGCCCTTGCCGTAGCGTGACTTCGCAGTCAGGGGGGCGTCGGCACTGTAAGGCTCTTCGTAGCTGGGTTTGGTGCGTTCCCATCCAACCATAGGGTCGCTCTGGGGAGTGAGGAACTGCGTGGTGCCCTCAACCATGTTGAAGCCGGTGCTCTCATATAGTATGACGGCACTCTTCGGGTTGTCGTTTTTCTGGCGTGGTATGATGTAGCGGAAGGCCACGTCGTTGTTGCTCACGCTGAACTCCATGCTCATAAGCAGCTTCTGTGGTGTCTCGAAGTCAACGGTAAGTAGTGTGGCCTCATAGCGTATATGGCTCTGTTTTACCTGTCTCATGGTGTATTCGCGGTCTATGCGCTCGGCCTTGGTACTTGTAATTTTCATGCCATGCCTGAAGTCGCCGAAGTTGGCCTTGAACCCAAGTAAAGACGGCATGAGCATCTGCCTGCCTTCAAGTGCGACAGCGTAGGTGGGTTGGTCGCCCTCGTCGCTCACTGTTAGAGACAGTTTTCCGTTTGGCGATGATACGATGGCCTCGCGTGCCGATGCCTGTATCGCCATCAGCGTTAGACTCGCCAGGCACAGCAGTGACAGATAGTTTTTTCTCATAAGTTTGTGAGTTTATAAGTTTGTGAGTTAATGAGTCTTTGGTTTTATAAGTTTTTGAGTTTTTGAGTTTGTGAATAATTCTGTTGCAAAGATACGTTTTTTTTTGTTTTTACTTTAATGTTTGGCCAAAAAGTTATACCTTTGCATCGTTTTTTTTGAAATAAAGCTGAGAGATACTATGCGATACGGAGTTATAGGAACAGGTGCAATAGGCGGCTACTATGGTGCTCGTTTGGCCCAGAGCGGACAGGATGTTCACTTCCTGCTTCACAGTGATTATGAATATGTACGCGCGAAGGGACTGACTGTCGATTCTTGCAACGGCTCGTTCTGTCTTGCCCATCCCAACATATATAAGAGTGCTGGCGACATGCCGTCATGTGATGTGGTGCTGGTATGCCTTAAGTCGGTCAACAACAGTCTGCTTAGCGAGCTGTTGCCTCCGCTGTTGCATAAGGCTAGTGAAAAGGGTAGGGGAGACTCGCTGGTGGTTCTCATACAGAATGGTATAGGTGTCGAGGCCGATGTGCAGGCAGTGTTCCCCGAAGTTCAGCTGGCTGCAGGCCTTGCGTTCATCTGTTCTGCCAAGGCGGGCCCCGGACACATCAACCACCAGTGCTACGGGCAGATGAACATAGGCAACTACTCATGCTGCGACGAGGCTCGAGTGCTGCAGGTTATTGACGACTTCAACGCTGCCGGAGTGAATGTGGCCAGGTGGAGTATCATG
>CAMYZK010000149.1 GCA_947303825.1 uncultured Prevotella sp.
CATCTGTGCGCCCTCCTGGAGGGATGGTCACGGCATAGTTGGCCAGCAAGGGGAATGTGCGTCCTAGGCGTTCTTTGTATATCTTTCGCATAGCCTTGACAAAGGCGTCGTACTGTCCGTCGCCCGAAGAATGCCCCTCATACTGGCTACCATTGATTTCCACTTTAACATTGGCCAGTGGTTTCAGTCCGTAAGCCAATGAAACCTGATAACTAACCAAGCGTACCCTATCATCGCTGACATTGTGCTTCAGCACATCGCTAACGATGAATGGAAGGTCGTCGAGCGTGACAACTTCCTTGCGGTCTCCAAGCTCGGTGATGCGCCGCGTAACGCGCATGGTCTGCTCGGCAGTCAGTTCCAGCCCCAGCTCTTCCAGGTTCTTGGCAATGTTGGCCTTGCCGCTGGTCTTTCCCATGGCATACTCCCTGCGCCTTCCGAAACGCTCGGGGATGAGCTGGTTGTGATAAAGCCCCCCCTTCTGGTCACCGTCGGCATGCACTCCGGCGACCTGAGTAAACACGTTGTCGCCTATGATGGGCTGATTGGGGGCAATGCCTATACCGCTATAGCTCTCCACCAGACGGCTCACCTGCATGAGCTGGTCCTCATGTATGCTAGTGATGGCATTGAAATGGTCTTTCAGAATAACCTGTACGCTGCTCAGTGGCGCATTGCCACAACGTTCCCCAAGCCCGTTGACGGTAACATGCAACCCTCGCGCACCGCTTAGAACAGCAGCCAGCGAGTTTGACACGGCCAAGTCGTAATCGTTGTGGGCATGGAAGTCGAAATGCACATCAGGATAACGCTTCAACATCTTACGGAAGAACTCCACAACCTGTAGCGGGTTCATGATACCCAATGTATCGGGCAGCATGAAACGCCTTACGTAGCACGGCGGTGCCGTGAGCTCGTCCATAAGTTGATAAACATATTCAGGAGAGTCTCTCATGCCGCTTGACCAGTCTTCCAGATAAAGGTTAACACCAATGCCTTTTGAATGGGCATATTGCAACACCTCCTTTATGTCAGAAAGATGTTCTTCAGGTGTCTTGTTCAGCTGTTCACGGCAGTGGCGCAGCGACCCCTTTGCCAGCAAGTTGAGGGTGCAGGCTCCTGTCTGGAGGAGCCAGTCGACCGAAATATGTCCGTCAACGAATCCCAACACCTCTACGCATTTCTCGCGCCCTATTGTCCTGGCATATCGCATAATCATGCTTACAGCTTCCTTCTCGCCTTCGCTCACACGTGCCGATGCCACCTCTATGCGGTCAACATTGAGGTCGAGAAGCAACTTGCGGGCTATCATCAGCTTCTCATGAGGAAGGAAGTTGACACCACTGGTCTGTTCGCCGTCACGGAGCGTGGAGTCGAGTATTTCAATAAACCTTGGTTCCATTTTCCCACTCTTCTGTTTTCTTGCTATTTGCCACAAGGAAGTCTATATCGTCAAGTCCGTTCATAAGACAGTGTTTCTTGTAGCCATTGATGTCAAAATGCTCGCTGTTACCAGTATGCTTGTTGGTAATGCGCTGATTGGGCAGGTCTACTTCAACCACAGTGTAAGGGTCGGCCCCGATGCTGTCGAAAAGCTCTTGAAGAAAAGCTTCACTCACCTGAACAGGCAGCACGAAGTTGTTCAGCTCGTTATTCTTGTGAATGTCGGCAAAGAATGAGCTTACAACCACCCTGAATCCATAGCCGGCAATGGCCCAGGCAGCATGCTCACGACTGGAGCCTGAACCGAAGTTCTTGCCAGCCACAAGGACAGTACTACCCTTATAGCGAGGGTCATTAAGAACGAAGGCTTGGTTGGGCGTTCCGTCGGTATGGTACCGCCAGTCGCGGAAGAGGTTCTCTCCAAAGCCTGCCTTGTCGGTAGCCTTGAGGAAACGGGCAGGAACAATCTGGTCGGTGTCGACATTCTCTATCGGCAAAGGGACACAGGTGCTTGTTATGATGTTGAATTTCTGTTTCATTATCTGTAGGATTTCGACTTTTCGGTATTTCAATATTTCGACATTACTAAAGAAAGAGTCTCGGATCGGTAATGACACCTGTCACAGCCGCTGCAGCAGCAACAAGGGGAGAGGCCAACACAGTTCGGGCACCAGGGCCCTGACGACCTTCGAAATTTCGGTTTGACGTGCTGACACAGAGTTTGCCGGGAGGCACCTTGTCATCGTTCATGGCAAGGCAGGCAGAACACCCCGGCTGACGTATCTCAAAGCCAGAGGCCTCCAGCACACGGTCAAGGCCTTCCTTGCGTATCTGACTCTCCACAGCCCAGGAGCCTGGTACCAGCCAGGCTGTAACCGTAGCTGCTTTCTTGCGCCCACGAACTATGGAAGCAAAGGCACGGAAATCTTCTATCCGACCATTGGTACAGGCTCCCAGGAACACGTAGTCCACCTTGGTGCCAAGAAGCTTCTGACCAGCCTCAAATCCCATATAACGAAGGGCTTTCTCTTCGCCAGCAACTGCGGGAATGGCTTCGTCTATGCCTATCCCCATGCCAGGGTTTGTGCCGTAGGTGATGCGCGGCTCTATGTCTGCGGCATCAAAGCTAACCTCCTTGTCGAACTCGGCATTATCATCACTCTTCAGCGTGCGCCAATAGTCTACAGCCTTCTCCCAGGACTCACCCTTCGGGGCGAACTCACGCCCCTTGAGATAGGCAAAGGTAACATCGTCGGGAGCAATAAAACCGCCACGCGCACCCATCTCAATGCTCAAGTTACAGAGTGTCAGACGGCCTTCCATCGACAACGAGCGGACCACCTCTCCGGCATACTCCACAAAGAAGCCGGTAGCACCACTAGTAGTGAGCCTGCTCATAAGGAACAGAGCCACATCCTTGGCAGTCACCCCCACCCCCAGCTTCCCATTGATGGTAATGCGCATAGACTTTGGCTTCTGCTGCAAAATGCACTGTGAAGCCAAAACCATCTCCACCTCGCTGGTTCCGATGCCAAAAGCCACAGCTCCCATGGCTCCGTGGGTAGATGTGTGTGAGTCGCCACAGACAATAGTCATGCCAGGCAGTGACAGTCCTTTCTCGGGGCCTACTACATGTATGATGCCGTTAGACGGCGACATCATGCCATAGAGGGTAAGCCCGAACTCGCGGGCATTCCTTTCCAGCGTTTCTACCTGCCTGCGCGATACAGGGTCTTCTATAGGTTTGTCCTGATCATGCGTGGGGGTGTTGTGGTCTGGCATACAGTAAATACGCTCAGGACGGAAGCAGCGCAGGCCACGCAAGCGCAGGCCATCGAAAGCCTGTGGCGATGTCACCTCGTGACAGTATAACCTATCAATATAAAGCTGTGCAGGTCCGTCGGGTATTACCTGAACCACATGTCTGTTCCATATCTTATCAAAAAGAGTGAGGCCAGTCTTCTTGTCCATATCCATCTAGTTTCTAAACTTGTTTATACAGTCAATATAGGCTTCAACAGAAGCAGTGACAATGTCGGTATTAGCACCAAAGCCATAGTACATCTGGCCATTGTACTCTACTTGCATGTGAACCTTACCCACATCGTCGCTCCCCTTGGAGATGGCTTGTATGGTAAACTCTTTCAACGTCATCTGCTTCATGATGATGCGCTTCAAGGCCTTAATGGCAGCATCGACAGGACCATTTCCACTCGATGCGGCTTCAAACTTCTGTCCACTGATGTCGAGCCCAATAGAGGCAACACTCTTAACGCCCTTTCCTGTAGTGACCTGAAGGAAGTCCAGCCTTACGGCATGCTGGTCGGCAATGTCGGCACCGGCAAGCATCAGCACGTCGGCATCAGACACCTCTTTCTTCAGGTCGGCCAGCTGCAGGAACTTCTCGTATATCTTGTCAATCTTCTTCTCGTCGCTTACATCTACCCCATTGATATGCAACCGATGCTTCAAGGCTGCGCGACCGCTGCGAGCGGTAAGTACAATAGAGTTGTCGTCTATACCTACGTCCTTGGGATCGATTATCTCGTAGGTGTGTACATTCTTCAGCACACCATCCTGATGTATGCCACTACTATGGGCAAAGGCGTTACGACCAACGATGGCCTTGTTTGGCTGTACTGGCATGTTCATTAGCGAAGACACCATCCGTGAAGTGGGGAATATCTTTGTGGTGTTGATATTGGTGTCTATGGAAATGTTCTTGTGGCACTTCAGTATCATGGCTATCTCTTCCAGAGACGTGTTGCCTGCTCGCTCGCCAATGCCGTTGATGGTAACCTCCACCTGACGGGCACCATTGAGAACGCCCTCCAGCGTGTTGGCGGTTGCCATGCCAAGGTCATTATGGCAATGGGTGCTGATGATGGCCTTATCGATGTTTTCCACATGCTCTTTCAAGTATCTTATCTTCTCGCCAAACTCCAGTGGAAGGCAATAACCTGTAGTATCGGGGATGTTTACCACGGTGGCACCCGCACGGATAACGGCTTCTACCACCTGGGCAAGGTATTCATTGTCGGTACGGCCGGCATCTTCTGCATAAAACTCCACATCATCAACAAACTGGCGCGCATACTTCACTGCCCACACTGCACGCTCAATGATGTCTTCACGTGTGGTGTTGAACTTGTACTTTATATGCTCATCGCTAGTTCCTATGCCTGTATGGATACGTTTCCGCTTGGCATACTGCAGTGCCTCAACGGCAATGTCAATGTCTCTCTGCACAGCACGGGTAAGGGCACAGATAGTAGGCCATGTCACGGCTTTTGAAATCTCTATCACCGAATTGTAGTCACCTGGAGAGCTGACAGGGAAGCCTGCTTCAATAACATCCACGCCCAACTGCTCCAAAGCCTTTGCCACCTGAATCTTCTCAATGGTGTTTAGTTGGCAACCAGGCACTTGTTCGCCATCACGAAGTGTGGTGTCGAAAATAAACAATCTCTCATTCATTTCTTTTTGTAAGAATTTTTTACCTTAAAAAACCAAATCGCTGCAAAATTACAACTTTTTAAGGCGTTTTCAAAACAAATAAGCAGAAAAATTGCTTTTCTGCTTACAATTTTGATATTTTTCAAGAAAAATCAGAAGTTTGCGCCAATTCTTACGTCGAATCCACGAAGTGTGGTATGGCTCAAGATCTCTGTCAAGTCCATCCAGTAGCCACCGCCTACGGTCACCATCTCACTTATTCGCAGATTGGCTCCTACTTGCCAGCCTGCCTGAAAGTGCTTCATCGTTTCGGGAAAATGATTCTCGTTAAAATAGTTATAGTCGATACGACTGTTGCTTGTCTCCACCTGATTTTTGGCAGTAAAGACGTAACGGCCATAGACACCCACGTAGGGCACAAGCTGCAAGCCAGCAGCCAATGGCATCGAGTATGCCAGATTTACAGGAACGGTACCTGAGACCATCTGGAACTTGTTGTCGGCTCCGTTTTCTTCCTTATTACGAAAGAAATACTGCCCTTTCACTCCTGCGGCGATGCCCAGGTCTCCGAAGACGGGGAAGAAATAGTCAAGTCCCACAGACAGGCCCTGATAGTTTGTGTTTGTGGTTATGCCACCAGCACTCTCATGCCAGGTAAAGGGGTTGTACTCCACAAAGAAAGTTCCGCTGGTTGTAACATCGTACATCTTATAATTAGTACTGTAAGGATTCTTCTTGCGCTTTTCTGAAGCACGCTGATAGTTTCCTGACTGGGCAAGAACACTTGCCGAGAACACAAACAACATGGCAGAGGCCATCATTACGTAGATTTTCTTCATAAACTAGGTTTTTGTTTTTATCTTTGCAAATAAACACTTTTTTCTCTTTGCAAAAATAACACTTTTTTCTCTTCTCTCAAAATTTTTACTACTTTTTATTCACTATTTTGTGTTTTTGAAGCATCCTGTCATAACTTAACCCACTTTGCAGGGGTATCTTTCTGGACGAACAAAACGCCGCACTTCTGTTGGAGAAGGCGGCGTTCTTGGTACTGGAAGCATCGATAGCCTACTTGCAATAAAGGGCCACGATGGTCTCGTATTTCTCCTGCTTGCCAGAAGTCTGCTTGGGTTCCTCTACCTTCTTTCCGTACTCGTAGACCTGCTCGAGAGTGAGTTTACCATCCTCGAAGTCCTTGCCAATGCCGGCATCGAAGCTAGCATAACGCTCCTTCTTCATGGCAGGCAATTCACTCTTCTCAAGGATTTCTGCAGCATTAAGCAGTGCACGGGCCATGGCATCCATGCCGCTGATATGAGCGATGAAGAGGTCCTCAAGGTCGGTACTGTTACGACGGATCTTAGCATCGAAGTTGGTACCACCATTGCCAAGGCCACCGTTACGGATAATCTCCATCATGGCCTGTGTCAGCTCAAAGTTGTCGATAGGGAACTGGTCAGTGTCCCAACCGTTCTGAGCATCGCCACGATTGGCGTCGATACTGCCCAGCATACCGGCATCGACAGCACAAGCCAGCTCATGCTCGAAGGTATGGCCAGCCAGTGTGGCATGGTTCACCTCGATGTTCACCTTGA
>CAMYZK010000150.1 GCA_947303825.1 uncultured Prevotella sp.
CTGCGCACAGATTTCTTCTCGGAATACTCATTTCTGGACTTTTTAAAGTGGGCTCTTTACTTTAAGTTCCTCAAATTGTTTTTTACCACATGTGGTCGTTTTCATACTTGCGGAAGTTGAATTGCTTACCAATTCCCGGTGCAAAATTACAAAAAAAAAGTATTTCCTTTGCATTTCGTCTGTTTATTTGTACCTTTGCAGTCCAATAGCAAAGAAAAGAGTATGTTAGAAGTAAAAAACCTGCACGCCCGAATTGGCGAGAAGGAGATATTGAAAGGCATTGACCTGGTGATAAACGACGGCGAGACACACGCCATTATGGGGCCTAACGGCTCGGGCAAGTCTACGCTGAGTGCCGTACTGGTAGGTAACCCGCTATATGAGGTGACCGAAGGCGAGGCATGGTTCAATGGAAAGAACCTGCTTGAGATGAACCCGGAAGAACGCTCGCACGAAGGACTCTTCCTCTCGTTCCAGTACCCTGTGGAGATACCAGGAGTATCGATGACCAACTTTATGAAGGCCGCCATCAACGAACGCCGCAAGGCACAGGGTCTGGAGCCTATGAAAACTGCCGAGTTTCTAAAGCTGATGCGTGAAAAGCGCAAGATAGTGGAGCTGGACTCCAAGCTGGCCAACCGCAGCGTGAACGAAGGCTTCAGCGGTGGTGAGAAGAAGCGCAACGAGATTTTCCAGATGGCCATGCTAGAGCCCAAGCTATCCATACTCGACGAGACAGACTCCGGCCTCGATGTCGATGCCATGCGCATAGTGGCCGAAGGGGTGAACAAGCTGCAGCGCCCCGACACCAGCTGCATCGTCATCACCCACTACGACCGTCTGCTGGAGATGATAAGGCCGCAGTTCGTGCATGTGCTCTATCACGGCAGGATAGTGAAGACCGGCGGCCCCGAACTGGCAAAGGATATACAGGAACACGGCTACGACTGGATAAAAGAAGAAATAGGAGAAGAGTGATGGCAAGCGAACAACAATATATTGACTTGTACAAGCAGTGCCGAGAGCTCATCTGCAGTCATGCGCCTGAGGCGATGAACACAGTGCGCGATGAGGCTTTCGCCAACTTCTGCAGATTGGGATTCCCGTCGAAAAAGGTGGAGCGCTACAAGTACACCGACATGCAGAAGCTCTTTGCACCCGACTATGGCGTGAACCTAAACCGTCTGGAAATACCCGCAGACCCCTACGAGGCTTTCCGCTGCGACGTTCCCAACCTGTCGACAAACCTCTACTTCGTGGTTAACGACACCTTCTATCATGGTGGAGGGACGAAGGTGGAAGGTGGAGGAAGAATAGCCAGTGGCAATCCCAAACTGCCGGAAGGGGTAATAGTAGGTTCCATGCGAGAACTCCTCGCTCAATCCTCAATGGTCCGCTCGGCTCTGCCGCTTCGCTCGTCGAAGAATGGTCAATCCTCAATAGCCAATGGTAAACTTTCCCAATACTACGCCCGTCTTGCCAAGACCAGCGACGATGCCGTGACAGCCCTCAACACCATGCTGGCACAAGACGGCCTGCTGGTCTATGTGCCACGTGGGGTGAAGGTAGACCGCGCCATACAGGTAATCAACATACTGAAGGCACCTTCAATCAACACTTACACCATGGTGAACCGCCGCGTGCTGATAGTGCTGGAGGAAGGGGCCGAGCTGAAGATGCTCTTCTGCGACCATGCCGCCGACGACAGCCACTTCCTCTCTACCCAGGTCATTGAAGCCCACGTGGGCAGCAACGCCTCACTGAGCCTCTACTGTCTGGAAGAGACACACTACAAGAATGTACGGGTGAGCAACGTATACATAGAACAGCAGGAAGACAGCCATGTAGACCACAACGTGATAACACTGCACAACGGCGTGACACGCAACAAGCTAGACCTCAACATGGCAGGCAGGGGGGCCGAGTGCCACTGCTACGGATGCGTGGTGGCCGACAAGCAGCAGCATGTAGACAACAATACCCTCATAACTCATAGCGCAGAGCGATGCACCTCCGACGAACTCTACAAGTATGTGCTCGACGACAAGGCGACAGGAGCCTTCGCCGGCAAGGTGCTGGTGGAACACGGAGCACAGAAGACCACCTCGCAGATGACCAACCAGAACCTCACGGCCACCTCAGATGCACGGATGTACACCCAGCCCATGCTCGAAATCTATGCCGACGACGTGAAATGCTCACACGGCTCCACCGTGGGACAGCTCAACGATGCAGCCCTCTTCTACATGAGGCAGCGCGGCATTCCCCTGACCGAAGCCCGGCTGCTGCTTCAGAACGCATTTATCAACGAGGTGATAGACAAGCTGCAGCTCGAACCGCTGAGCAACCGACTGCGCTATCTGGTGGAGAAACGCTTCCGGGGAGAGCTCAACAAATGCGAGGGATGCCATCTGTGCCACTAGCACAAATGATATATAGCAGGAAAAACACAACAATGAAAAAAAAAAACAACACTAATTAGTGTTTGTTCAAAACTTTTCTGTAACTTTGCACTCTAATTGCATTTTTATTACGTAATAAATCTGGTTTATGGCTGACAAGAAGAAGATTAAGAGGGCACTCGTGTCTGTTTTTCATAAGGACGGACTTGACGAGCTGCTCAAGAAACTGAATGAAGAGGGCGTTAGCTTCCTGTCGACAGGCGGCACGCAGAAATTTATTGAAGAGCAGGGTTACAAGTGCCAGAAAGTGGAAGACGTAACCACCTATCCCTCCATACTCGGAGGAAGAGTGAAGACCCTGCACCCTAAAGTGTTCGGAGGCATCCTGGGCCGTCGTGAGAACGAGGGCGACCAGCAGCAGATGGCACAATACGAGATACCCGAGATAGACCTGGTCATTGTTGACCTGTATCCCTTTGAGCAGACCGTGGCAAGCGGAGCCGGCGAGCAGGACATCATAGAGAAGATTGACATTGGCGGCATATCGCTGATACGCGCCGGAGCAAAGAACTTCAACGACGTGGTCATCATCCCCTCAAAAGAAGAATACAAGCTACTGCTTGACATCATCAACGAGCAGGGAGCAGAGACAACACTGGAGCAGCGCCGCATGTTTGCAGCAAGAGCCTTCGGCGTGAGCTCACACTACGACACGGCCATACACAGCTGGTTCGTGAAATAATATTGTCAGATTGTAAATTGTCAAATAGTAAACAAGAATGGGATTTTTCAGCTTTCGACAGGAGCTGGCCATGGACCTTGGCACAGCAAACACCATAATAATAAGTGACGACAAGATTGTTGTCGACGAGCCGTCGGTAGTAGCACTCGACAACCGCACCGACAAGATGATAGCCGTGGGCGAGAGGGCAAAGATGATGTATGAGAAGACCCACAAGAACATACGCACCATACGCCCGCTGCGCGACGGCGTGATAGCCGACTTCTCTGCCTGTGAGCAGATGATGCGCGGCATGATAAAGATGGTACAGACAGGACGACACCTCTTCTCACCATCGCTCCGCATGGTTATCGGCGTACCTTCAGGCAGTACCGAAGTGGAGCTTCGCGCCGTGCGCGACTCTGCCGAGCATGCCGACGGACGCGACGTATACCTCATCTTCGAGCCTATGGCAGCCGCCATTGGCATAGGCATCGACGTAGAGGCACCTGAGGGCAACATGATTGTTGACATCGGCGGCGGTTCAACAGAGATTGCCGTCATCTCCCTCGGAGGCATCGTGAGCAACAACTCCATACGCACCGCAGGCGACGACCTGACCGAGGACATCAAGGAATACATGGCACGCCAGCACAACGTGAAGGTGTCGGAGCGCATGGCCGAGCGAATAAAGATAAACGTAGGAGCTGCCCTTACCGACCTCGGCGACGAAGGCCCGGAGGACTACGTTGTCCATGGCCCCAACCGCATCACGGCCCTGCCCATGGAGGTTCCCGTATGCTATCAGGAGATAGCCCACTGCCTCGACAAGACAGTGGCCAAGATAGAGAATGCCGTCTTGTCGGCTCTTGAAAGCACTCCACCAGAGCTCTATGCCGACATCGTGCAAAACGGCATCTACCTCACCGGAGGCGGTGCGCTGCTACGAGGACTCGACAAGCGTCTCGCTGACAAGATTAACATCCCCTTCCACGTGCCCGAAGACCCGCTGCACAGCGTGGCAAAGGGTGCCGGTATAGCCCTGAAAAACGTCGACCGCTTCTCGTTCCTAATGAGATAGGATGCAGAATCTGATAGCGTTTCTGACAAGGAAATTCCACTGGCTTGTCTTCCTCTTTCTGGAAATGGTGAGCGCAGTGCTCTTGTTGCGTTACAACAGCTATCAGGGAAGCATCTGGATCTCGTCGGCAAATGCCGTTTCGGGAAAGGTCTACGAGTGGAAGACATCGGTAGACCAGTTCTTCAGCCTGCAGAAGCGCGAGCAGATGCTCACACAGCGCAACATAGAGCTGGAGTATCAGCTGAAGCGGCTTAGACGGGAACTGATAGAGCTGAAGGGCGACACTGCCGCCGTAGACAGCATCATGAAGAGCGCAGTGAGCAATCTTAGCCTGATACCGGCAAAGGTGGTGAACTACACCCTGAACCGTCCCGACAACCTCATCACGATAGACAAGGGCACTGCCGACGGCATACGCCCAGAAATGGGCGTGATATGTGGCACGGGACTGGTGGGAGTGGTCTACATGGCCGGCACCCACTATTCGGTGGTGATGCCGGTGCTCAACACCCACTCACGGGTGAGCTGCGCCATAAGAGGACGGGGATATTTCGGCTACCTGCTGTGGGACGGCGGCGACCCCACCGTGGCCTTTGTAGAGGATGTGCCGCGCCATGCACAGCTGGGACGCGGAGAGTGGATAGAGACAAGCGGCTACTCCGACATCTTCCCACCGGGCATCAGCGTAGGACAGATAGAAAGCGTGTTCAACTCGCCCGACGGACTGTCACACCGCTTGAAGGTAAGGCTCTCTACCGACTTCGGATGCCTGCATGAAGTGAGGGTGATAACCGACGACACCTTCCACGAACGCCGCCAGCTTCTGAATGCAGCACGCGACTCAATGGCAGTAAAATAATTTTTTGGCATGCTGATAGACTCATTAAGACGGTTTCTGGCCTTATGCCTGTTCTGCCTGGCACATGTCCTGGTGCTTGGCAGAATACAGCTGTTCGACTGTGCCACACCCCTGCTCTTTGTCTACTTTGTCATCATCTTCCCCAGGAGCTATCCCAAGTGGGCCTTGCTGCTGTGGGGATTTGCCATGGGACTATCCATCGACATGTTTGCCAACACCCCCGGCGTCAATGCGGCCACACTGACATTCATAGCACTGCTACAGCCACACGTATTAGAGCTTTTCCTCCCGCGTGAAGCAGAGGAGGACATCAAAGCATCGGCCAAGTCACTGGGCGTGTGGAACTTCGTATGCCTGGCCACATCGCTCACCCTGACATTCTGCCTTCTTTTCTTTGCCCTGGAGTCGTTCTCGTTCTTCAACTGGACGTATTGGCTGCAGTGTGCAGGAGCCAGCACCCTGCTCACCCTGATTCTTATCTTCGCCCTGGAGACTGTCAGAAGCTAATAGCCATGCTGCAATGAAAGACTATGGACTGGAATATCGGAAGTTTGTAGTTGGCGGCGTTGCCTTTGTCATCGTCGTCATATACATCCTGCGGCTGCTCAGCCTTCAGCTTATGAGCGACGACTACAAACAGAACGCCGACACCAACGCCTTCCTGAAGAAGATAGAATATCCGTCACGCGGTCTCATCTCCGACCGCAAAGGCGAGCTGCTGGTATACAACCTGCCCAGCTACGACATCATGGTGGTGGAGAACGAGGCCCGGGGACACTTCGACACCCTGGAGTTCTGCAACACGCTGGGCATCACCCGCGACGACTTCCTTGAATATGTAAAGAACATGCGCAACAAGCGCAAGAACCCCGGCTACTCGCCTTACTCACAACAGCTCTTCATAGGCCAGCTCTCCGACCAGGAGTTCAGCATCTTCCAGGAAAAAGCCTACCGCTTCCCCGGCTTCTACGTGCAGCGGCGCAGCATACGCCAGTACGAGTACCCCTACGCTGCCCATGTGCTGGGCGACGTGGCCGAGGTGAGCGAGGCCGACATCGAGGCCGACGACTACTACCAGCCGGGCGACTACATAGGCAAGCTGGGCATAGAGCGGTTCTACGAGAAGCAGCTGCGCGGCGAGAAAGGCATACAGGTGCTGCTGCGCGATGCCCACGGACGCATACAGGGCAGCTACCAGAACGGTGCCCTCGACACGCGTCCCGTGCCAGGCAAGAAGCTCACGCTCTCACTCGACCTCGAGCTACAGGCTCTGGGCGAACGGCTCATGGAAGGCAAGATAGGCTCTATCGTTGCCATCGAGCCCAAGACCGGCGAAGTGCTCTGCATGGTCAGCTCGCCTTCCTACGACCCGCGACTGATGACAGGGCGACAGCGCTCTAAGAGCCACCGTGAGCTGAGAC
>CAMYZK010000151.1 GCA_947303825.1 uncultured Prevotella sp.
TGCTCCAAGCCGCGAGGATGGAACAAATGGTTTCTTGATTTTATGAAACCCGCTACTTGCCGCAGCTATGCACGCAGCGGAGCTACGTGGACCCATACATCGAAGACGAAGCCTGACACTAAAGAGAACATTGGAATCCTTGGCGATAACAATGTGATATACAATCAGGTACGCCGCCTTAAGGAAGACACCGACAAAGACCGTAAGAAGATTCCCAACCTGATTGTCATCCTTGCTGGCACCAACGATGTGTGGTTCCAGGACAAGCGTCCCGATGCATTGACCATGACGGCAAAGCAGGCAGAGCGTATCAAAGATAGTCTGTTGTATGCAGCCCCCTCAGATGTGTTCACTTTAGCTATGGCGGTGAGATATGATATTGCTATGCTACGGTCGTACTATCCCAAGGCCGAAATTGTACTCCTCACCCCCATGCAGACCACAGCTGCCAGCAAGGAAGATGTCAGGAAGGCCGGCGACATCATCGAGGAGAGCGGCAAGCTGTTGAACTGCCATGTCATTCGCCTTGATGCCGACACCATCATCAACAGCGATGCTGAGAAGAAGACTAAACGCTACACCTCCGACGGCACACACACCAACCCCACCGGTGCAAAGCACATAGGCAACCATGTGGCTGTTGAGGTAAAGAAGATACTGAAAAAGAAACACTAAGCAAAACAAAAACCGAACAGAACTCACAATGGTTTTCTCCGATTTATTCTTCCTCTTCGTATTCATCCCTGCCTTTGCCATCTGCTATCTCCTGGGAGCGTGGATAGACCGCAAGCAAAGCGACCTGGAGACAGGCTATCGCAGCCACAAGGCAAAGAACCTGGCACTGGTGCTCTTCTCACTCATCTTCTATGCTTGGGGCGAGCCGGTCTATGTGCTGCTCATGATATTCTGCGTCTTCCTCAACTACCTGGCAGGGCGAGGCATAGACAGTCAGGAGGGCGGCAGGCGCAAGGCGGCCTTGATGCTGGGGCTCATTGGCAACCTGCTCATTCTCGGCACCTTCAAATACCTCAACTTCATCGTGGCACAGCTGGCCGGCGTGGGCATCTCTGTCTCTGCGCCCACCATAGCACTGCCCATAGGCATCAGCTTCTATACCTTCCAGAGCATCTCCTACCTCATAGACGTCTATCGCAAGGAGTCGCATGTACAGCGACGCTTCATCGACCTGCTGCTCTACATCTCCATGTTCCCCCAGCTCATTGCCGGCCCTATTGTCCGCTATGGCACTATTGCCAATGAGATAACCGACCGCCGCGTCACTGCAAGCGACTTTGCCGAAGGTGCCTACCGTTTCCTCATAGGCCTCGGAAAGAAGGTGATACTGGCAAACCAGCTGTCCGAGATTTCCGACCAGTTCCTTGTCGGCGGCCTCGGAAGCCTTACCACCACTGGAGCCTGGGTGGGTATCGTGGCCTTCACCCTGCAGATATACTTCGACTTCTCGGGTTATTCTGATATGGCCATCGGCCTGGGCCGCTGCATGGGATTCCACTTCAACGAGAACTTCCGCCACCCGTACTGCTGCTCGTCTATCACCGACTTCTGGCGTCGCTGGCACATCTCGCTGGGAAGCTTCTTCCGCGACTACGTCTATATCCCCATGGGTGGCAACAGGCGTCACCAGCCCGTCAACATACTTGTCGTTTGGTTCCTCACCGGCATGTGGCATGGAGCATCGTGGAACTTCATTATCTGGGGTGTATACTTCGGAATTATCGTCATGCTTGAGAAATACACCATACTGCGCCTCAAGAACATAGCCTACCGGCCCTTGCTCCATCTCTACAGCCTTCTTCTTGTCGTTATAGGGTGGGGCATCTTCTACTTCGACGATTTCACGCAGATGCAGACCTTCTTCCACTCCTTCTTTGGAATGGGCGAGACCGTGTTCTCCGACTTCATCACCGAGACAGCCATACTTAATAACTTCTGGCTATGGGTGGTGGCGCTGGTGTTCTGCCTGCCGCTGCGCAGCTGGGCAAACTCACTGTTGAAGCTCGTCACCAAGGATGGTGGCTTCCTTCAAGAGACGGTGCTGTTCTCTGTACGTACTGTAGTGTCGGTGGTGATACTCATACTCAGCGTAGCACTGCTGGTCGGTGCCACTAATAATGCATTCATCTATACACGATTTTAGGATTACATGAACAGAATACTATTATTCACCATCTGTCTGGCGTGCTCGTTCATGCTTCCCCATGATGCGAGGGCTCAGTATGAGTCAGACTCTGTGCGCCGTGCCCATGCGGGCATCATCGTCATTGAGAACGATTCAAACATACGTGCCATGGAGCCCTACGGTGTCAACGCCCGTGGCCTTGCTGCATACGCCAGCATCATGGCAAAATACAAGCACACCTTCCCTCAGTCGAATGTCTACTGCATGATCATTCCCAATGCAGTGGCATTCTACTGTCCCGACACGGCTCAGACATGGACTCAGGACGAAGGGCCCGTCATCGAGGGATTCCTTGGCATGCTGCCCGAAGGCGTCCATCCGGTGAATGTCATGCCAACGCTCATCGACCACTCGTCAGAGCCTATCTATGCGCGTACCGACCACCACTGGATGCCGCTGGGAGCCTACTATGCTGCCGAGGAGTTTGCTTTCGAGGCCCAGGTGCCTTTCCTGCCGCTGTCGTGCTACCGCACCGACACCATACGCAACTTCGTAGGTACTATGCGCATGTTCTCGCAGGACAAGGCTGTGGGGCGCGTTCCCGAGGACTTCGTCTACTATATACCTACCTGTGTTGACTATCAGACACGGCGCACCGTCTATACCTATACCACCTACACCACCGGTCGCGGACGCCACAAGAAGACCCACAAGGCCCTCACTGCCAAGGCCCAGCCCGAGACAACCTTCTTCCGCAGGTATCCTGACGGCAGTGCAGGAGCCTACAGCACATTCATGGGAGGTGACCTTAACCAGACCAGTGTGCGTACATCGACAAAGAACGGACGCCGGCTGCTCATCCTTAAGGACAGCTACGGCAATGCCTTGCCCTGCTGTCTCTTCGGCTCGTTTGAGGAAGTGCACGTGGTGGACTGCCGCTATTTCCTTGAGAACATGGTAGACTTCGTGCGCAAGAACGGTATCACCGACATCCTCTTTGCCAACAACCTCATTCATGCCTCGTCGCCGGCAACTAGCCGCTCATACGAGACCTATCTTACACAGTATAAATAAACACACACACAATAACCCAATAGCCCGACATTATCACTATGAAAAAGAAAGCATCTGTAGCATATATAGTCATCGTAGGACTTTTGTTTGCAGCTTTCGTCATTGTTTTCGACACTTTCCCAAGGAGCAAGGTGTCCGAGTTGGAGAAGCGCGAACTGGCACAGTTCCCCGAGTTTTCAAAAGACAGCCTCCTGAACGGTTCGTTCACCAAGGAAGTGTCTCAATGGTTCAGTGACAGCGAGCCCTATCGCGACGAGCTGATGACACTAAGCATGGACGTAAAAGACAAAATCCGCCTGAAGACCGACGATGAAGAGCAGATAACCTTCCATGCAGGCGATGCTCCTGAGGGCACCGCCACCGACGAGAACGAGCAGAAGAGAATTTCCGAGCTCGATGAGGCCGAGAAAGAGCGTGCCGACGGTATCGTGCCCGAAGAGGTGGCCGACGAGAATGCCAAGATTGCCAATGCAGGCATCGTCATCGTGGGCAAGGGCGATAAGGTGCGTGCCCTGATGGCCTTCGGTGGCAGTGGTACGGGATGCGTGGGCTACGCCAACTCAGCAAACAAGTACAAGGAGACATTCCCCAATGTGAATATCTACTGTATGGTAATCCCTACGAGCATGGAGTTCTATTGCCCCGAGAAAGTGAAGAAGCACACCAAGCCGCAGCGTCCCGTCATAGACAATGTCATCAACCACCTGGCGTCAGGGGTGAAGTCGGTCGATGTCTACTATACCCTGAAGGAGCATGCACAGGAAGACATCTACCTCCGCACCGACCACCACTGGGCACCGCTCGGAGCCTTCTATGCAGCCAAGAAGTTTGCACAGGTGGCTGGCGTGCCCTTCCGCGACCTGGACAGCTATGAGCGTCACGTCGTACACGGATATGTGGGCAGCATGTATGGATACTCTAAGGACATATCGGTAAAGAAGGCACCTGAGGACTTCGTCTACTACATTCCTACCGGCGTAAGCTATGAGACCACCTATACCAACTACAATGTAGACAAGTCGTATCATGTCACCGGAGTAGGCAAACCCTATACCGGCCCCTTCTTCTACAAGTTCAAGGACGGCAGCGGTGGAGCCTACTGTACATTCATGGGTGGCGACATGAAGCTCACTCAGGTACGTACTTCTACAAAGAACGGACGACGCCTCATCATCCTGAAGGACAGCTTCGGCAACGCACTGCCCGGCTATCTGTTCTACTCCTTCGAGGAGGTGCATGTCATCGACTCACGCTACTTCAAGAGAAACATGGTCGACTACGTGCGCGAGAACCACATCACCGATATCCTCTTTGCCAACAACATCTTCAAGGCATACTCCAACTATACCTACTCCAACTACGTGAAGTTCCTCACACAGGCCGGCGGTGGCTCTAAGGACGGCAAAGATGCCGCTGCAGAGGAGAAGGCCAAGACCAAGGCCGACACCACCGCGACCAAGGCTACGGTAAGCAAGGAGAAGACCGAGAAGACCGAGAAGGCCGAGGAGAAGAACGAAAAGGCCGCTGTCAAGGAAAAGAAAGAAGAAAAGACCGCTGTTAGTGAAGAGTGAAGAATTTTTAAGTTTAGAGTTTAGAGTGTAGAGTTTGCTACCGCACTCGTCACTCTCAACTCTTAACTCTTCGCTCGGTTCTGCCGCTTCGCTCATCGAAGAACTCTAAACTCTTAACTCTAAACTCTTAACTCTCAACTCTAAACTCTTCGCTCGGCTCTGCCGCTTCGCTCGTCGAAGAACTCTAAACTCTTAACTCTAAACTCCCCCCATTATGGACGAGAACCGACTACAGCACTATTTTGACGAGTTGGGTAGCCGCCCGCTGCTTACCGAAGACGATGAGCGTATGCTATCCGACCGTATCAAGCAAGGCGACCAGCGCGCAGTAAACCGTCTGGCCGAGGCCAACATCCGTCTCGTGGCACACATTGCACGTGAGTACCTTGGCAGCGGCCTGTCTCTTGATGACCTCATCAGTGAGGGCAACATTGGACTGATGAAGGCTGCCGCCAAGTATGATGCCAGCCGTGGACTGCGCTTTGCCGGTTTTGCAGTGGTGTTCATACGGAGAGAGATAGAGCGTGCCCTCCTTCGTGAGAGTGCCGAGAAGATGGCCGAGAGCTGCAGCGACTCACAGAGACGCTCACTCGATGCTCCCCTTGGCTCGAAGGCAGGGGTAAACCTTCTCTCTGTTCTTGTCGACGGTAACTCTCCTGATGCCGACGGCCGTGCCTACAGTGCCGCAGTCGAGGAACGTGTGGAGCGAGCACTGCGCAGCCTTGACGAGCGCGAGACAAGAGTGGTAACAGCCTATTACGGCATAGGTCAGGACCACCTCACGATGGCTGAGATTGCCCACGACATGGGGTTGAAGCGCGAGCGTGTGCGACAGATTCGCGACCGCGCTGTGCGCCGCATGCGAAAGGTCTTCAGGGGCCTTAACCTATAAGGCTGACAATCTTGATGCGGGAGACCGGAGCTGCGACTGCAACGAAATATGCAGTAGTATCAGTAGAGAAATGAACTAGATTGTCATTCCCGTTTCCAGCGAAGCCATTGCCCTCAGTCCTCGGGCCATACGGCGCGTACTATCTGGCATACATTGTCGGTCTTGGCCATGGTATAATAGTGTATGGCGGGCACTCCGTGTGCCAACAGGTCTTGGCTCTGCTCTATGGCCCACTCTATGCCTGTGCGGTAGGCATCGTCGGGGGTGACGGCCTGACTGAGGCGCGACACGAGCGGCTGAGGAATGTCTATATGGAAAGAGCGCGGCAGCAGTCCCAGCTGACGCTGTGCCGAGATGGGTTTTAACCCGGGTATGAGGGGTGCGTGGATACCTGCCTTGGCTATGCGGTCGCGGAAGCGGTAGAAACACTCGTTGTCAAAGAACATCTGTGTCACGATGTAGCTAGCACCGGTATCGACCTTCTCTTTGAGATGGCTGATGTCGGTGTCTATATTGGCTGCCTCGAAGTGCTTCTCAGGGTAGGCCGCCACACCTACGCAGAAGTCGGTGGCATGGCCGTTTTTCACCGTGGGGTCGAGGTAGTGCCCCTGGTTAAGGCTGCTTATCATCTCTACCAGCTGACTGCTGTGGCTGAATCCGTCGGCCTCGGGCGTGAAGTGCCGCTGCCCGGGTATGGCATCGCCGCGCAGTGCCACCACGTTGCGTATGCCTAGGAAGTGCAGGTCGAGCAGCTCGCTCTCCACCTTGGCC
>CAMYZK010000152.1 GCA_947303825.1 uncultured Prevotella sp.
GTCGATGATGATATCGTTGTCGTTGATGCCGGCACCAATGGGGTCGGTCCATTCCCACTCTGACGAGCTGGGGCCATAGGCGTAGAGATACGTCCAGTTGTCGCCCTGCGACCAACCATAGAAATTGATTCTGTATACCTTCTTGCCTTCGGGGATAATGAGTTTCTGAACGCTGTTGTTCTTAGCGTTAAGAACCTTGGCGCAATGCTCGCGCTCTGTCATGGCCTGGGTGCGGGCACTGCCATCCTCGCGGGTGAGGATAAAGCCCGTGAGCTCCTTGCTGATGGTGTCGGTATAGAAGGTGGTGCTGGTCTGGTCGGCTGCATTGGTGCCTGTCTCGTCCTTCACCATGGTGTCCCACGACAATTCGAGGGTGTTGGCCTTCAGCTCTGCCAGGCGGTTGTTCTCGGCATCAATGAAAATGGTCTGGCTCTGGCTCTTGTCTTGCACAACAGGCTCGGGAGCGGGTGCAGCGGCGGCTGCTTCCTTGGTGGTGTAGATTTCCAGCCAGAAACGCTCCTGGTTGTTACCATTGAAAGCCCAGCAGAACTCTCCCTCGTATGGTTCGTCGCTGAAGTCGAGAGAGGCAAAGCAATAGCCAGCATTATGATAGGCCGGTGAGTAGCCGTCCTTGGCATTCTCTGCCTTCACCACGCATGGGTCTAAAGGATATTTGGCCTGCTCTATAATGACCTTGTTGTCTTGGATGCCAGCACCAATGGGGTCTGTCCACTCGTATGCCGACGAGCTAGGGCCGAAGGCATAGATATATGTCCAGTTGTCGCCCTGCGACCACCCATAGAAGTTAATCTTGTAGACCTTTGTGCCACTGGGAATGATAAGCTTCTGTACCTTGTTGTTCTGTGCGTTGAGCACCTTGGCACAAAACTCACGCTCGGTGCGTGCCTGGGTACGTGAGCCGCCATCCTCACGAGTGAGAATGAAGCCGTTCTTGGTGGTCTGTGCCTCGTCTGCCCAGAACTCGGTGTTGGTCTGGTCGGCAGCATTGTCGCCTGCCTCGTTTTTCACCATGGTGTCCCACGATAGTTCCACTACTCCTTCTTGTGCACTGGCAGTGCCCATGCCCAGAAGAGCCGTAACAATGAGTGTAAAGATTTTCTTCATAAATAGTTTGTTGATTAGTTATAGTTAGACTTTATGTTTCTAAACAGTGCTGCAAAAGTAGTGCTTTTTAGTAGATATGAGGTGGATTATTGTGCCGAAAGGGTGTAAAAATTACCTAAAGTGCACTTTTCTCACGTCTCTTGTCACATTATTACTAACCTTCACCACATATATTCCTGCCTTCAACTGTGAAAGGTCGGCTGTGGCAGCATTCCTCCACACCGAGATGCATGCCCCCTTGGTGTCATATATTTCTATGGACGACGGCAATGCAGCTATCAGCATGCGCCCATCCAGTGTGAAGAGGTGGCTAGTCTGAGCCAAGGCGGGGCTGATGCCGAGCGAGATATTATTAATAGGTACGCGCGTGAACTGTGCATCGTCCTTGTTTGTGGCATAGCTTACATAGAGGTATCCTTCGTGCACTAGTGCCTTGGGGTAGCTGTAGCCCAGCGTCTTTGCCTTACCCTCATAGCGGCGTGCGGGGTAGTCGCCGGCCTTACCCGACCTCAACAGGAAGCTGCGGTCGAAGTGGTAGCCGTCGGCGCTTAGCGTCAGTGCCAAGGGCACACGCCAGGTGGTGTTCGAGCTGTTGGTCACTCGGCCTGGATTGTTCACGTAGAACACGGTGCCGTCGGGCAGGTTTCCTGCACACTGCTTGGCACGCGAGTCGGGCATGTCGGTCTGCACGGCCTTTGTCCATGTCTCTCCTCTGTCCTTACTGGTGGCGGCTAGTGTGTGGTACGAGCCTTTCTGGTCGCGCATCACCATGACCAGCGTCCCATCCTGCTGCTGGAAGAAGCTAGGCTCCAGCTCTGCCGACTGAGTACCGTTGGCTGTGAAGGCGAAACTGCCTTTTTTCCAGCCGGTGCGCCCCGTTGGGTCGTCAGTGTATATAGGACAGAGCTTCAGTCCTGGCTGAAAGTGGGCAGCACTGATGATACGCCCGTCGGCCAACACGTGGGGGTCTTGCTCGAAGATGCCGTTAAGCTGTGAGCCGTCGGCCATCAGCACGTCCTGTGGCTCTGTCCATGTAATACCATCTGTACTCTCTACGAACTGTGTATATCCGCCACTGTTGGCTATGTCGTTTGTACGGACATTGATGTAGCCGATAAGTCGGTCGCCGGTGGAAAGCCAGCCGCCAGAGGCACAGTAACCGTTGTCTATTGTAGGACAGAGCACCATAGGGTCACTCCAGGTCTTGCCGTTATCAGAACTTAGGGCGTAAGCCACGTAGGTGTCTTGGGCATCCTCGTCCTTGGCCGATGTCTGCCACATACAGTAAAGGCTACCCTTGAAGGCGGTCATCACAACGCCATTGGCATAGTGAGGCCCGTCGTCTTTGGCAGCCCATACGGTAATGGTTTCTGCACCTGGGGCATATTCCAGCCCCATCGTTTCTTTCTGGCTTGAATCGAACAATCCCTCTGCTACAGTGAAAGGAGGATTGTCTGCTTGTGCGTTGTATGGCACAAGAACTGTCAGCCATACGGCAGCCAGCATTTGCTTGTAGTAGTTCATTTTTTTTAGAAGTAGTTGTTTTGTCGGTGCAAAAGTAATACAATAATCGGAAAACAAGGTTAATGCATGTAAACAATTAACTTATTTTCAGTATTCCAGCACCAGACTCTGACGTGGCTTTAACTGCAAGTCACGCGTCAAGTCGCAGTAACGACCAGTGAGGATGTCCTTTGCCTTGCCTGCCTGTCCTATTACTTCTGCATAGCGTTTCACCTGCATCAAAGCAGCCTTTGATGTGCCGTTGAGGACTGTGAGCACGGTCTTGCCCTTCCACTGGCGTGCAATGACGTAAACCCCTTCGTAGGGTATGAACTGTTTCATCGTGCCACGGGTTATCACCTCGTTGCCCTGCCGCCAGTGCAGCAGGCGGCTGAGCCATTGGAACATCTGCTGCTGGGCCTTGGTGCGACCTTCACGGGTGAAGGCACTGCGTGTGTCGCCGGGGAAGCCGCCGGGGAAGTCCTGACGCACGTTGCCGTCGGTCACCTCTTTGGTGCCGTTCATCATTATTTCAGTGCCGTAGTAGAGTTGTGGTATGCGCTTTACGGTAAGCAGCATGGCCAGGGCCTGCTTGAGCATCAGGGTGTCGTGACCGGTGCCTAGGAAGCGGTCTGTGTCGTGGTTGTCGATGAATGCCATTACGCCGCTGGGGTTGGGGTACAGATAGTCGTAGCAGAACGAGTTGTACAAGCGGTTCATGCCTTTCCACCAGTTGTCGGTATCTTCGTTCTTTGCCTGAGAGAGCTTGTCGAAGAACGAGAAGTCCATGACGCAAGGCAGGTAGGAGTTGGATTCCGACAGTTTGGAGTTGGCCTGCCATGCGGCAGTGTAGGCCGGTTCGGTGACCCAGGTCTCTCCCACGGTGTTGAAGTGTGGGTATTCCTCGTGCAGCTCCTTCATCCATTCGGCCATTGGCTTGCGGAAGGCGTATGGATAGGTGTCCATGCGAATACCGTCGATGCCAGCTGTCTCTATCCACCATTTGGAGTTCTGAATGAGGTATTGCATCAGGTGAGGGTTGTGCTGGTTAAGGTCGGGCATAGATGGCACAAACCATCCCTCGGTGGTCTCGCGCAAGTCAACGTCGGAGGCGTATGGGTCGAGGACGGGTGTTAGCTTGTACGACGTCTGCAGATATTTGCTGTCGTCTTTTTTCTCACCATAGCCGGTGGTGCGGTCGTGGCCGCTGTCCTTGCCTTCGGAAAGCCATTCGGGGGCGTTGAACCAGTCTTTCGATGGCATGTCGGCAACCCAAGGGTGCTCCAGTCCGCAATGGTTGAAAATCATGTCCATCACCACTTTCAGTCCACGGCGGTGGCAGTCGTCAATGAGTCGCCGGTAGTCGTCGTTGGTACCGAATCGCGGGTCTACGCGATAGTAGTCGGTGCAGGCATATCCGTGGTATGTAGAGAATCCGTTGTCGGTGTCGGGTGAGTTGTTTTCCAGTACGGGCGTGAACCACAGGGCGGTTACTCCCAGGTCGGTGAAGTAGTCAAGGTGCCGACGTATTCCCTCCATATCGCCTCCATGTCTTAGTGAAGGCTGGGAGCGGTCTTCACGGTATGCGTTCATGCCTGCTATGGGCTTTGAATGGTCTAGTCCCTGTGCAAAGCGGTCGGGCATGAGCAGGTAGAGCACATCGCTGATGTCGAATCCGCGTCGCTTGTCGCCAGCCATCTCACGTTGCTTGAGAAGGTATTTCTGCTTCAGGCTTTTTTGCTTTTTCACTTTGAACTCCAGCTCCATCTCTCCCGGCTTGGCCTTGCCCACATTGAGATAGACAAAGAGATAGTTTGGTGAGTCTAGCCTCACCACGCTGTCTACGTTGACACCGGGATAAAGGGTTGTAACCTCCTCGATACTTGCTATGTTTTTTCCATAGACCATGAGCTGTAGTGACGTGTTCTTCATTCCGGTATACCAGAAGGCTGGGTCTATCCGGTTGATGAGGGGCTTTGTGGCTTTTGCGGCACTCATTGTTGTTGCACTCATTAGAAGTGTTAGGCTTAATAATAGTTGTTTCATGTATTGAGTTTTTTAGTTCTTGAGTTTATGTGTTGTTTTTAGGAGTTTAGAAGTGTAGGAGTTTAGGAGTGTAGACAATAGTCTTGCTGGTGCTCGCATGCAGGGTATTCTCTTTCCACTTTCCACATTCCACCTTCCACCTTCCTCTTTCCTCAGATTATTCGGTAATCATATCTTTCATTTTTCATTTTTCATCTGATTACGCTCTGAGAAGGCAGCGTGAGCTGCAAGAACCAGTCGCGTAGCACACCCTTGAGCTGATTCTGGGAGTCGGCAATGAGCAGGAACTGCTGTGGAGACAGCGCGCACATCCCCTCGTAGTTGGCAAAGTTAAACCCTGTCAGCGTCAGTTTTGTGCTCCACTCTTTTACTAGTCTTTTGTTAAGGAAAGTGTTGTCGGCGGGGTAAACCTCATATATGCGCATAATACTTTGTGAGTTGAGCCTCATCTTTGTCACATGCACTTGGCGTTCCAGCACCAGCAGGCGTCCGTCGCCGGTGGCACACAGCTCAGACACCCCATAATAGTACTTTGAGGTCTTGGGCTTGTCAAGGCGGTACAGATATTGCCGGGTGGAGCGCAGGTCGTTGTCAAAGGCCTGGATGCGCAGCAGCGAGTCGCCTGGAAGCGGGCGTTCGGTAGTGGTTAGGAACTGCTGCGAGAATGTGTCGTAGGTGAGAGCCTCCAGTCCAAGGTTCTTACGGGCTTTCTTGAAAATGGCGGGGATAGGAAGTCTCCTGCCTGTACGCTCACCCCCCAAAGAGTATTCGTAGACCTCGTTGTCGGCCTCGCCGCTGATAAACAGCGTGCGCGTTGCCGGACAGAAACAGATGCCCTCCATGTCGCGGTTGGCATGGCCGCTAGACCGGTAGCCCCTGTTCTCTGCTGCCAAAATGCGGTGTGACAAGGTGTCGATTGAAAGATGGAAGATATAGAATCCGTCTTCCTTGGCCTTGTCGTCGACTACGGCATACAGGCCTCCGCCCAGAGTGCATATCCCGCTGTAGTTGCCAGGGGGTATCTGTTTTGGAAAACACTGCTGGGCAACGGCTGGCTGTGCGAGGAAAAGAATAGAGACGAGCCACGCCAGCACCCATAACTGCTTACGGATGCTAGTATGGCTCGTATTACTAGATGTTGTCATAGTAGCTTTTTCTGGTGGAGTGAGGAAAGTGGAGAGAGGAAAGAGAATACCCAGCATGCGGACATCAGCAAAACAAAAGTCTCTCAACTCTCAACACTTCACTCTAATGGCGTGAAGAGCGCACCGGCTTTATGGCAAAGGTGAAGTCATAGTCCTTGTAGGGCATGCGATACTCCTCGCGTGGCCATGCTCCCCAGCTGTTGACACATCCCAGGCCGAACTGACGCTGCTGTATGAACACCTGTGTGGGGCCTGCCGGCACCAGATCGCCACTGTGACGTCCCCACGACTTGTCTTTAGAGGGACCGTCGTCAAGCTGGCCCATGAGGTAGGGTAGGGCAGCGGCTTCCATCGGGGCGTTGGAATAGAACTGTAGTCCGTTGCCGCTGGCATCGGTCACCCTGAACCAGCGCACGTCGGTATGATTGCCCGACTCCTGCGGACGTATGTAGTCGAAGTACTCTTTTGCTACCTTGTTCTTATAGACACCAATGAACTCCGACGAATTTCGGTCAATGTAGTTCTCGGCAGGGCCGCGTCCGTAGTACTCGACGGTGTTGAACTGTCCGGGCATCTGTAGCTGCATGCCGTAGCGGAACATGTCGCTCACCTTGGCGTCC
>CAMYZK010000153.1 GCA_947303825.1 uncultured Prevotella sp.
GGTTTGTCACCGTCAGCAGGTGTGCAAACACCATCTGTGCCACGCTCTCCGTGCTATAGGCTGGCACGTTGGTCACCGTGATGCCACGCTCATGAGCAGCATCGATGTCTACCACGTTGTAGCCTGTAGCCAGCACACCTATGTATTTGAGGTGTGGAAGCTGGTCTATCTCCTTTCTGCCGACTGTCACCTTGTTGGTCAGCACGATGTCTGCTTCGGCGGCTCTCGCCACCGTCTCACTCGGGCTGGTACGCTGGTAGATCGTAACGTTGCCCAATGTCTTCAATTCGTCCCATGATAAATCGCCAGGGTTGGCTGTGTAGCCGTCAAGTATAACGATATTCATCTATCTCACCTCCCACCAGTCGAAGTTGAACAGGTTGCGTTTTTGCTGACTGCTGGCAGTGAAGACGAAGTAGAGGTCGTGAACGCCCCGGGCATTTTTCAGCAGGGTGGTGTACTCGTTGAACTTGTCGGCGGTGTTGGGAATGGTGATGCTGCCGCAGAGCTGTCCGTCGGGAGCATCGAGCCTGACCTCTATGTTGCCTCCGAAGAGGTGGGCAGCGCACGAGACGGTGATGGCCGATGCGCCCTTGCCGAAGTCTACGCCCTTTACCAGGATGTACTCTCCGTCGTCGATGTCGGTGACAAAGAGGGTGGGGTTCCATGGTCCGGAGGGGTTCTCACGTGTGGTCTTCAGTCCATAGCCCCATGCCATTGTCTCTGCCTCCACGCGGCGGTATGGGTTGAAGGTGCCTATCTGTCTCAGTGTGCACTTCAGGAAGTAAGGCAGCTCCTGTATGGTGCCGTCGGCATTGTACTGCATCTCGGCTGCCGATACAGAGCGCTGTTCGGCGTGTCGGCTTGTCTCCAGGCGGAAGATGTCGTAGTTTAGTCCGAAGCAGTATGAGCGTCCCTTATAGTCGATGATGCCCGGGTGGTTGCCTCGTGTGCTCACCGTGTGGTTCATGATGTGTCCCTTCCACTCCCACGGACCTGTGGGGCTGTCGGCCATGGCATAGCCTATTCCCTCGGGACAGCAGGTTGATGCGAAGGCCAGATACCACTTCTTGGCGCCCCTGGCGTTCTTGCGGCTCCAAAGCCACGGTCCCTCCTGGTAGTCTTTTATCTTAGGCAGCTTGACGATGTCTCCGCTGTAGGATATCATGTCTTCGTTGAGCTTCACGTAATACACTTCGGGGTTGCCCCAGTACATGTATGCCTGTCCGTCGTCGTCAATCCAGACCGTGGGGTCTATGTCGTTCCAGTGCTCCTTCTGCCATACGAGGGGCTTGCCCAGCGGGTCGCGGTATGGCCCGTATGGGCTGTCGGCGACGAGCACTGCTATGCCGTTGCCGTGTATGGGGCAGTACATGTACCACTTGCCGTTGCGCTCTATCACCTGCTCGGCCCATGCGCCGTTGTTACCCTTATACCATTTGAAGTCGCGTAGCGAGGCCACGGATCCGTGGTCGGTCCAGTTCACCATGTCGGTAGAGGTGTAGAGCAGCCAGTCTTTCATCATGAACCCTCCGGCACCATCCTCGTCGTGGGTGGTGAAGAGGTATATGGTGTCGCCATGCACGTAAGGTGCGGGGTCGGCGGTATATTTGGTTTGTATGATAGGCAGGTTGAGCTGCTGTGAACTGTTGTTCTGCGCATGGGCAGTGGTGCATGTCAGTGCAGCTGCTACAGCTGCAAGTAGGGTGGATGCTGTTCTGTTTTTCATTGTTGAGTTTTTTTTGTCGTTTGGGGGATTAGTCGTTTTGTCGTTTGGGGGATTAGGAGTTCTTGCGTCCCTTCGGTAGCAAGCGACCAGAGGTCGAGCGTAGGAGTTTGGGAGTGTAGGAGTTTAGACAATAGTCTTGCTGATGTCCGAATTTAGGAGTTTAGGAGTGTAGACAATTCTTCATTATTCACTTAGAAAGCGGTAGCCGCTCGGCTCTGCCGCTTGCTACCAGCGGGACGCAAGAAAGCGTAGCGGCTAAAAGAAATTCTTCACTCTTAACAGGGGCTTCACCCCTGCCTGTGATATGTCGCCCCTTCGGGGCTTAACTAAACTCTACACTCTACACTCTATTTCAGTATTTTGTGTCCTCCGGTAATGTAGAGTCCCTTGGGAAATGTGGTCTGGTTATCGTCTATGCGTCGTCCCAGCAGGTCGTAGACGGCGTTGCTGGCCGTGTGCCTGTCTGTAGGTATGCCCTCTACGGCAGAGACATCGGACAGGGCTTCAATGCCAATCTCGGCGGCCGATGTCCATGCGTTGCCGTTGATCTCGCTCTTGGCAATGAACTTCATGTAGCGGCCTATGGTGGGAGTGCTCAGCGTGGCGGTCTGCAAGGCCGTGGTGTTCTTGAAATCGCCCGTAACGACAGCCGTCCCCCATGTCTTGCCGTCGTTGCTCAGATAGACGGCGTAGCTTTTCACCATGCCGTTTTGGTTTCCGTCCTGGCGTGCAAGGTATGTTATGGCGCTTACCTTGTAGGTCTTGATCATGTCTATCACGATGGTGTGAGGGCACTGTGGCTCGCTGCCCCAGTATTCGGTATGCCAGAAGGTGCTGGTATTGTTGTCGAAGGCCATGGTGGCCTCGTTGCCGCTATGCTGGCTGTCCACGCTTACCAGCTTCCATCCGCTCTTACTGATGAACAGCGGCAGGTCGTAGGTTATCGACGGGCTGGGATAGGGCAGGCCCTCCTTGCTGCAGTAGGCAGTAACGGTGCAGGCATCGTTGTGCAGCACAGCAGAGGTGTATTTCTTGTACTCTCCGCTGTCAATGCTGTACCAGATGGTTGCTCCCTGTGTGGGTGTAGTCATCTTGATGCGTCCGTTAGACTGTCGCTCGCAGCTCACAGGCTGGCATGCCGGCCATTCCACCCGGGCCTTTGCTGCTGCCTGGTCGTCCTTGCCCAGTGGCATGATGAAGAAGCAGAAGGCGGTGTTGGCGGCTTTCAGCTCATACTTGTCGCGGACGTCGGGGCCGCAGCTGGCATTGCCCAGCCCGCGTGTGGCGGCATCGAGCGACACGATGGTGTTGGCGCAGGTTTTGAACTGATAGGTGTGCATGGAGCGGTTGTTGCGGTCGGTGTAGTTGTCTTCAGGACGGAAGTGTACGGCCGAGGCTGCCATCTGCTGGGGAGCAGCGAAGAGCAGGCCCTGGCCGTCGCCGTTGGTGAGTGCCATCCAGCGTACCTCCTGCTTGGTGCCGTGCTCTTGCGGCTTGATGTAGTCTTCGCGCTGAAGGGTCACGGTGCTGGTGTACAGGCCAGGCAGGCACGACTCCTTGCGGTCGGGATAGCTGTCCCAGGGACCACGTCCCAGCCACTGCAGCTGCTCCATGGCCGAGGGCATCTCCAGACGGAACCCTATCTTCGGCATTACGGCTCCCATGGCAGAGGGACGTACCAGTGAGTTGACCATTATTGTACCGTCGGCACTGACAATGAAGCACATCACTACATCGAAGACGGTACCATTCTTGCCGGTGTGGCGGCTTGTCATGTTGACGGTAACCGTAGTGTTGTCTTCGTCGCTGGTAACGACATCAGCGGAAAGGCCTTTCACCGTAAGCTTGCGCAGGCCCATGTTATCCCAGCTCTCACAACGGCGTCCGTCGTTGTCGGTGGGCAGACGGAAAGTGTTGAGCAGCAAAGCCTTGCTCATCATCTGCACACCGTCGTAGGTGTAGCCCGAGAGAGTGCCTTGTGTCTTGCTGAAGGTTGCCTTGAAGCGGCTGTTGGAAACGGTGATGGTAGAAGTGCCGTTTTCCACAGAGAGGGCTTCGGAGGCAGCAGGCTTGTAGATGGGTTTCTCTGCTTTGCGTACTGTCAGCTTCTCCTCGGCCACGACATATCCTGCCTCGGCCCAGAGTGTGGCGGTCTTCTGCTTTGCCTGGAAGTGGAGGAAAGCCTCGTGCGAGGCCTGGAGCGATGTAAGGGCCGATGTGTCGATACTCACCACGGCACTGTCGCCGGCAGCCACCTCGTCGGCTATTGTCCCGCTGGAGAGCACGCTGCCGTCTTCGTCTTCAAGGGTATAGATCACGTCGTATGCGGAGGAGGGAAGGAATGCCATCTTGTTCTTTATGCGGAAGGACAGCTTGCCGTTACTGCCCGATGAAGTGTTGGCAGCCTTAAACTCCAGTGGCTGGTAGACCTTCTTTGTGTTGTACGACTTTGACGTGAGGCTCCAGTCGGGGCGTACCAGTCCGTTGATACAGAAGTTGCCGTCGTTAGGGCTGTCGCCGAAGTCACCGCCGTAAGCCCAGTACTCCTGTCCTGAGCTGCTCTTGGTGAGCAGTCCTTGGTCTTTGAAGTCCCAGATGAATTCACCGGTGAGGCATGGATATTTCTCGTAGAGGTCGAACATGTCGCGTACGTTACCCATTGAGTTGCCCATGGAGTGTGAGTTCTCGCACTGTATGTGGGGCTTCTGTCCGGTCTTACCGTTGCGTGACGACCCTATCCACTCTATTGTCTCATAGCTGGCATACATGGTTGAGCTCACGTCGGCGTAGTCGCTGTTGCCCTCATAGTGAGTGGGGCGGGTCTTGTCGAGCTTCTTGATGGCCTCGCCCACGTACTTGAAGTTGTCGCCGTTGCCCGACTCATTGCCAAACGACCACATGAAGATGCAGGGGTGGTTGCGCATCCACAGTACTTGGTTCACAGAGCGCTCGACCATTGCCGGTCGGAAGAGCGAGTTTGACGAGAGCGACTGGTTGGCGTGGCACTCCACGTCGGCCTCGGCCAGTACATAGAGGCCGTAGCGGTCGCAGAGGTCGTAGAAGACCGGGTCGTTGGGGTAGTGGCTGGTACGCACGGCATTGATGTTGAGGCGTTTCATGGTGCGTATGTCTTCCTCTATCTCCTCGGCTGTTATTGCCCTGCCGTTGACGGGACTGAAGTCGTGGCGGTTCACACCATGAAACACCATCCGCTTGCCGTTGATGGTGAGTGCTCCGTCGCTGCGTATGGCCACCTGCCGGAATCCCACCTTGCTGCCGCGAATGTCTATGGTGTTGCCATTGGCATCCTTCAGCGTCAGCACAAGGTCATAGAGGTTGGGTCTCTCGGCACTCCATAGGCGCGGACTGGCAACGTCCATGTCGAGGCTAAGCTCCCCAGAGGCAGCCATAGAAGCCGAAGCAATGGCCGAGCCGTTGTCTTCTATCCGTGCTTCCACGGTGGCACCTGGCAGTGCTTCCAGGCCAGTGACCGTCACTTTGACGTTGGCTTTGGCAACAGTATAGTTCTTGGTGAGTGAGGTGGTGAAGAAGTAGTCGCGTATCTGCGTCTTAGGTGCCGCCCACAGGAAGCAGTGGCGGTGTATGCCGGTAAGCCGCCAGTAGTCCTGGCACTCCAGGAAGGAGCCGCTGGTAAAGCGGTACACCTGTAGTGCGATGGAGTTTTCTCCCTCCTCCAGATAGGGGGTGATGTTGAACTCTGAGGGTAGGTAGCTGTCTTCGCTGTAACCTATGCGATTACCGTTTATCCACAGGTAGTAGCCGTGGCCCACACCATTGAACCGCACATAGATGTCGCGTCCCTTCCATTCCTCAGGCACGGTGAACGTGCGGCGGTAGGTGCCTACGGGGTTGGGCATGTTGCTGTTGTATGTCATCCAGTCGGGCCTGTTGGCCATGACGCTGAACGTTGTCTGGTCGAAAGTGAAAGGATAGGCTACGTTGCAGTAGAGTGGCTTGTCCCACGACTTGCCGTGCTGCAAGCCCCACACCTGCCAGCTGGAGGGTACGTCTATGTCGGTCCATGCAGCGTCGTTATAGTCTTTGGCGCACACGGTCTCCTTTGCCAGTGTTGGCGACTTTACCCACTGGAACTTCCACTTGCCGTCGAGCGACATGTACCATGGCGACAGCGTCATGTCGTTGTGGGTGACATCCGACTCTGTCCGGGCCGGAATGCTAATGGTGTGAGCTGTCTCACGATTCACGCTTGTTGTCTTTGGGTCGTCCCATTCCTTTCCTGTCTGGGCACTGGCCATCCCTGCCATAGTCAGGGAAACCATCACGAAGAAGAGTCTGTTCATTGATATATTATTAGGCAATTATGGTGCAAAGATAACAATAAAAAACCATCACTCAACATTGGCGGGCACACTTGTAACAAATAATAAACAAAATGAGACAACTTTGGAGTTAAGAGTTGAAAGTTGAGAGTTGAGAGTGGAGAGACTTTTCTTCTATAGCCCCGATAGGGCGAAAGACCACAGGCAGGGGTAAAGCCTCTGATAAGAGTTAATTGTTGTTAATGCAAGATAACAAAAAGAGAAAATCTCCACGTAACTTCAAAGAAAAGAGTACCTTTGCACCGTAATTGGCGTGTTGTACCCTTTTTGCAATGAAAAGACAACGTAAAGTGTCCGGCCAGCATCATGGCATTCAGGTTGTGACACTGTGTATCAG
>CAMYZK010000154.1 GCA_947303825.1 uncultured Prevotella sp.
TGCATGACTGCACCGTGAGCTATGCCGACTTGTACCGAGTAGTGAGTGAGCAGATGTTACAGCCGTCGAAACTACTGGAGCATGTGGCGGGACGTATTGCAAATGCCGTTATGCAGCTCTCACCACTTGTTACAGGCCTTTGGCTCAGAATAACCAAGATCAATCCACCAATGGGTGCCGACTGCGACGGGGCCGGCATAGAGATTCAGATTGGCAGTTAAGACCACCTTATTGTCCCCCAGCATGCTGAAACGGAATTATTGTAACAACATATCATTTCAATTAGTGACAGCTAGAGCCATGATGGTTGTCGCGTTGTTGTGCTTCTTTCTTTCTGCTGCCAAAGCCGATGACAAGCGGAAGTTTGTTCTCGTAATAGATGCAGGGCATGGTGGAAAAGATGCCGGAGCTTGTGTCAACAAGGCGATGGAGAAGACCATCAACCTCAATGTCGCCCTTGCCTTTGGACGGCTGGTGGAGCAGAACTGTGCCGACGTAAAAGTTATTTATACCAGAAAGACCGACGTGTTCATTCCACTTCACCAGAGAGCAAACATAGCTAACAAGAACAAAGCCGATGTCTTTATTTCTGTCCACACCAACGCCGTGGAGAAAGGCACTACAGTTGCCGGCCTTGTGACTTATACTATGGGCATGCGACGCTCAGGAGAGAAATTGTCGGCTGCAATGCGTGAGAACAAGGTCGTTACATACGAAAGTGACTATAAGAAGCATTATGCCGGTTTCGACCCGAGCCAGCCGGAAAGCTATATCATCTTCGACTATATCAACGAAGCAAACATGGCCAAGAGCGTTGAATTGGCACAGCTCATACAGAAGAAAGTGTGCGCTACGGCAGGGCGGCCTGACAAGGGCGTTAAGCAAGACGCATTCCTTGTGCTGCGTGAAACGTCGATGCCTGCCTGCCTTATAGAGCTGGGATACATCACGACACCGTCTGAGGCAGCCTATCTTACCAATCAGGCAAACGTAAATGCCATGGCAAAAGGCATTTATCAGGCCTTTGTGGCTTACAAGAACAAGCAGCTGGGAAAAGCTGTGCAGCCAAAGCCGGACAAGGAAAATGCCGTGAAGAGTGACAATAATGATGCAGATGAGAAGGTTGAGACAACGAAGGAGAAGAATACTGAGAAAACGAAGGAAAAGAAAACCGAGACAACGAAGGAGAAGAAAGGCAATGGACAATCCACTGGCAAGCAGAAACAAAGCAACGGTGTAAATACCACTTTCAGGGTGCAGATACTGGCTAGCACTACAAAGCTTGCTGACAACGACCGCCAGCTGAAGGGACAGAAAGACGTAAAGTGTCTGAAGGAAGGAAACCGTTGGAAGTACACCATAGGCGATTCACAAAACTACACCGAGATAGTAAAGCTTAGACGCAGCTTACTCAGTAAGTTTCCCGACGCATTTATTATTGCCGTGAAAGACGGTGCCACATGTGACGTGAACAAGGCTATTCAAGAGTATAAGAACAAAAGCAGAACAAAATAAGTCAACACTACCCACATTATGAAATATTTCACCAAGGAAGTAAAGATTGCATTGGTGGCTATTATGGCCATTGTGGTGCTTTTCGTTGGTATGCAGTTCCTGAAGGGGATGTCGATATTCTCGTCAGACGATGTCTATTATGTCAGGTTTGCCGATGTTACAGGCCTTTCTCCGTCAAGTCCGGTATATGCCAACGGCTACAAAGTGGGAGTGGTGAGAGACATTAGCTACGACTACAGCAACCCGGGCAATATCATTGCCACGATTGGCCTTGACCCCAAGCTGCAGATCAGGCGAGGAACCAAGGCAGAGATTCTTAGTGACTTACTTGGTAACGTCAGGTTGGAACTGCGCTTTGCTACTACTGCTAGCGGCATTCTTGCCAAGGGCGACACCATAGACGGATACCAGGAATCTGGACTTATGGGTAAGGCAGCCGAAATGCTACCCGAAATAGAAGCCTTGCTGCCCAAGCTTGACTCTATTCTGACAAATGTGAATATCCTCGTGTCTAACCCAGCCATAAGCGGCACTATAAACAACGCTGAAAACCTTACGGCGAGCCTGAAGACAACTGCAACACAGCTCAACCAGCTTACGGCACAGCTCAACCAGAAAATACCAAAGGTGATGGGCAAGGCCGACGGTCTGCTCGACAATGCCAACAAGGTGACGGAAAACCTGGGGCAGCTAGACCTACAGGCAACGATGGGCAAGGTAGACCGCTCCATAGAGAACTTGGAGCAGCTCACGGCAAAGTTGAGCAATCCTAGTGGCAATCTGGGACTGCTGCTTAACGACACTAAGCTATACGACAACATGCTGTCTTCGATGAACAACTTGGACTCGCTGCTGATTGACTTAAAGAGTCATCCAAAACGCTATGTGCACTTTTCTGTCTTCGGTAGAAAAGACAAGTAATAGACTTGAATCCTTATAGACAAAAAGAGAAAAATTTTTTCTAATTTTAATTTTGTCTAAATAAAAAAATCGTCGCAAAGCCCCAAAGACGCTTTTGCAAGGTATTGAAATCCAAAATATTGGAAATCTGCAATACTCAGTTTTGGCAAAAATCCGTGAAACACTATAATTTGCCCAAATATAGAAAGTTACAGTTTTTGTAAACACGAGGAGCTTTTTGGGCATATTTGCAAGTTCCATTTTTTTTTGCGAACTTTGCAGACGCTAAGAAAAACTAATAACCAGAAGATGCAGAACAGTCATCAAGCACTGTGGCAGGAATGCCTTCGCCTTATCAGGCAGAATGTCACAGAGCAAATATTCAAAACGTGGTTCGAGCCCATTGTCTTTGAAAGCTTCGATGAAAAGCTTTCAACGGTGTTGGTGCAGGTTCCAAGTCCGTATGTCTACGAGTACTTGGAGCAGTACTACGTGCGCTTGATGGCATGGGCACTGAACAACAGCTTCAAATGCAGCGTAAAGCTTAAGTATCGTCTTGTGGTTGACCGTGAAAATGGAAAGACTCAAGACGTGGAGGGCGACAGGCCTTCCGATATTGAGTCGCCGCAGCCCACGGCGAGGGCTAACAAGGCTCCCACGGTGCTCGATGCTGCCGTGCCACAGCAACTCAATCCCCAGCTTGACCCAAAGAAGACCTTTGAGAGCTTTATTGAAGGTGCATCAAACAAGCTGCCGAGAACCGTCGGCCTGAGTATTGCCGGACATCCGGGAAAAACCACTTTCAATCCGTTCTTTGTCTTCGGACCCTCCGGCTGTGGCAAGACCCACCTCATCAATGCCATTGGGGTGGAGGCAAAGAGGCTGTTTCCTCAGCGCAGGGTGCTCTATGTGTCGGCACGCCTGTTCCAGGTGCAGTATACCGATGCTGTAAGGCAGAACACTACCAACGACTTCATTAACTTCTACCAGTCTATCGACATGCTTATCGTCGATGATATTCAGGAATGGGCCAACTCGCCAAAGACGTTGGACACATTCTTCTTTATCTTCGACCACCTTTTCCGCATAGGAAAGCAAATAATACTAGCCAGCGACCGTCCGCCAGTTGACTTGGATGGAGTGAAGGACCGCTTGCTGACACGATTCTCCTGCGGGCTTATTGCCGAACTGGAAAAACCTAACATCCAGCTTTGCAAGGATATCCTGTTGGCTAAATGCAGACACGACGGACTGAGAATCCCCGACGATGTAATACAGTACATTGCCCAGACGGCCAATGGTTCCGTGCGCGATTTGGAGGGTGTGGTCAACTCGCTGATGGCCTATTCCATTGTATACAACTCGCCTGTTGACATGCATCTGGCAGAGCGCATTATAAAGCGTGCGGTAAAGACCGACAACCATCCGCTCACCGTAGACGATATTCTGGACATTGTATGCAAGCATTATGGTGTGGTTCAGCAGAACGTATTCAGCAAGAGCCGCAAGAGGGAGTATGTCCAGGTGCGCCAGGTGTCAATGTATCTGGCTCAGAAATACACCAAGATGCCTGCATCGCGCATCGGGCAGCTCATTGGAGGCCGTGACCACTCCACAGTGCTTCACAGCTGCTCGGCAGTGGAGCAGCGCCTGAAGGTGGACTCCAAGTTCCGCGATGATATAAGCAGCATTGAACAGGCGTTCAAGCTTAAGTCTTAACTTGCTTTGTAACTTTCTGACAGTCAGAAAGTCATTCGTATCATAAACCTTATTCCGTGCTTGTGGGCCGTAGGCAAATGATTATAGCTCAGGCGGCGCACATACTCCACATGTACAATCTTGAATATGTTATGTATTCCTGCACTTACTTCCCAATAAGGCTTCTTCGAGTCCATTATGTATGACCCTTCGGGGAAGTACATCAGTGTGTTGTCTCCGGCATTCTGAGCCAGCGTGGGATTGTTCTTGTCGGAAAGGTCGCCCCACAGGCACTTCACCGTAAACCATTCGCGCCATTTCAGCTTGCGCAGCAGGGGGATGCGGTTGAACAGCTTTCCGTTCATGTCCCAGAGTAGCATGGCCGAGGCATATCTGTCGTTCAAGAACTCCATATTGTTAATAGCGGTAAAGGTAAAGTCCTGCATGATATAGCTCAGGTTTGTCTCTGGCATGATGAGCAGGGGGAAAGGCACCTTGTTCCATTGTATTCCACCCTTGGCGTAGAAATCCATCTTGCCCCACGACTTGAGCCAGAAGCGCTTGAAGATACTGCCCTCCGTGAAGTTGTAGCGGTAGTCACCTCCCAGAAAGCCTTTCATGCCTATTGTGTGGCTTATGGTAAACACCGGCGAGTCGAGGTTGATGGGCAGCCTCCTCTGTTTGGTGTTAATGAAGGTCTCTCCTGGTGCGAAGCGCAGCTCTCCGCGCAGTTCGGTGGTGCGCAGCTTCTTGCTGGCTACGGGTGTCCAGCCGTCGTCGGGGATGAAGGTTTGGTCGTAGCTCCTCTCTGCCACAGGCCTGCTCCAGTTTGTCCAGGTGCTTTTGTCGCCGCTATTGCTCAATGGTATGAAGAACAGCTCTCCAGTGCCTTCGTTTTCCTCGTGCTTCAGCGACAGGGTAGTGCGGAATCCCCAGTCTTCCTCTCTCTCAAAGGTTAGCGACTGGCGGTTATAGAACATCATCTTGTCTATCTTTGCCCATTTAAAGGCCGTGAAGACGTTGTCCTTGTCGGTGTGCATGAACTTGTCGCTTGGCGACATCACATCGTATGTTGACGAAAGAGTGATGGTGCGTTTAGGAAACTCTCGCGGCAGATACTCCTTCTTGTTGAACGACCATATTAAGTCGCCCTTGTAATAGGTCTTCTTCGAGTCAATGCCTCGTGCCACATATCCTGCCACAAAGAGGTTGGAGTCGAGGTTGGCAGTGGTCTGTGCCGATAGACGCAAGCGGTAACCGTCTACAAAGTTCTTGGTAATCATGGTGTTGATGGGTCCAATGTCAACCTTTGATGGAGTCTTGGGCGATCCTGTTTCAACAAAGTTTTCGATGAAGGCCTTGGCAGCAAAGATAATGTACTTGAATCCCTTTATCTGCTCTAGGCCCCGTACAAAAGCGTCCATCGAACTTTCGCCTTTGCTAAGCTCCACCTGTCGGTACTGAGCCCAGAACTCATCGTTCTGCATCATGGCATTTACGTCTTTCACCTCTTTCTTCTTGCCCTTGAAAAGCTGTTTCGGCAACTCGTCGAAGGCATAGTCGGTGAGGCGGGTGTTGCGTATCACAGCAAACTGCTGTAGGAAAGATGCCACCTTCAGCTCAGTGAACATGTCGTCGACGGCCAGCACCCACTCGCCGTTAGACAGCTTGCGAAACTCCTGCGTCACCTTCATGTTCTCTACGAAGTTCACGTCCGAGCGTTTGGGTATGGTCATATCGCACCTCTTCACCTGATAGCTGGAGTCGGCCAGCACGTAGAGGTCGCCCCTGAATCCAAAGTCCTGTTGGTTGTTGGGAAGAAACGACAGGTGGAAGCACAGGTCGTGGTCTACGTAGATGGTGTCTTGTATGTAATAGCGGTAAAAGGCAATGGCGTCTTTGCCTATGGGCGACGTAAACGGATATTGCAGCAGCCTTATCTGGTCGTCGTAGATGTTTATGTCGGTAAAGACGTCCTTCATCAGCGTGGTGAGAATGTCGCCTGTCTGTATGAGGTCGTTTATGCCCTGGTTGTTCATGCCCTTTATGATGGTGCGCTCGTCGTGTGGAGACTTGCGGTAGAGCTTCTGCGATACGGTTTCGTCTACAGAGACGGGCAGTATGAGCTTGTTGTTGTAGGGGCACACCTCTATCTGGTTGATGAGCCATTGCTTCTTGGCAAACTTGGTAGAGTCGAGCAGGTGTGACGTGATGTCGTTGAGTGCAAGTGTCAGCTTCTGGTATTTGTTGTACTGGTAGAAGTCGTGGTTCGACAGGTCTGTGCGCTTCTTTGCCGCCACCACTTTCT
>CAMYZK010000155.1 GCA_947303825.1 uncultured Prevotella sp.
GGCTGCCCGTGAGATGAAAGAACGAGTGGCACGGCTGGTGGGTGAAGAGCGTGCAAAGTACTTGCAGATGGGAACCTTCCATTCTGTCTTTGCACGGATACTGAGAAGTGAGTCACAGCATATCGGCTTCCAATCTAATTTTACCATATATGACCAGACCGACTCACGGTCGCTGGTAAAGAATATAATAAATGAGATGGGGCTTGACGACAAGGCATACAAGCCCAACGCTGTGGCCGACACGATATCAATGAGCAAAAACCATCTCATTCTACCAGCTCAGTTTGTGGGAAGTAAGCTCTTCGACCAGAAACAACCAAAGGTGGCCGAGGTGTATAGCCGCTATGCAGAGCGGTGCCGTCAGGCTAACGCCATGGACTTTGACGACCTGCTGGTGATGACGTATCTGCTCTTCAACGAGCATGAAGACGTGAGGCAGAAGTATGTTGACAAGTTCAGATACGTACTTGTTGACGAGTATCAGGATACCAACTATGCCCAGCAGAGCATCGTGCTGCAGCTGACACGTGAACGGCAGCATGTCTGCGTTGTGGGAGACGATGCCCAGAGCATATACAGCTTCAGGGGGGCAAATATTGACAACGTGCTCAACTTCAGGGAGTCGTATACTAATGCAAGGCTCTTCAAACTGGAACAGAACTATCGCTCTACACAGCTTATCGTCCAGGCGGCAAACAGCCTGATACACAAAAACAAATATCAGATTCCCAAAGATGTGTTCAGCAACAATGAGCATGGAGAGAAGGTGAAACTCAAGCCTGCCATGAGCGACCGCGAGGAAGCCATTATTGTGACAAATGAGATAAAACGCCTACGCAGAAAGGAAAGGCAGGAATGGAGTGACTTTGCCATTCTCTACCGCACCAATTCACAGAGCCGTGTCTTTGAGGAGCAGTTGCGAAAGGACAACATACCATACAGGATATACGGCGGTCTCTCGTTCTATCAGCGTAAGGAGATAAAAGATGTAATTGCCTATTTCAGAACTATTGCCAATCCCGATGACGAAGAAGCATTGCGACGCATCATCAACTATCCGGCAAGAGGCATTGGAGACACAACGGTTCAGAAGATTGCCGCCTGTGCTACCCTGCACGCCGTGTCGCTGTGGACTGTCATCTCACAGCCCGTGGTGTTTCAGCTTGGAGTAAACAAGGGAACGGCTGCAAGACTGGAAGCCTTCAGGCAACTCATTGAGGGGTGGAGGCAAAGAATGGACAAGGAAGATGCCTACACCTTAGGACAGGCTATACTAAACGAGAGCGGCATAATAAAGGATATTTTCTCCAGCCGCAATCCTGAAGACATCTCAAGGCAGGAGAACCTGCAGGAGTTTATGGCAGGAATGCACGACTTTGTGGATATAAGGCGTGAGGAAGACCAGGGCGACTTTGTGATGCTGACCGACTTTCTCCAAGAGGTGGCTCTGCTTACCGACCTTGACAGCGACAATGATGCCAATACCCCTAAAGTGTCGCTGATGACCATACACTCGGCCAAGGGCCTGGAGTTTAATACGGTCTTCGTGGTAGGGTTGGAGGAAAACATCTTCCCTTCTCCAATGAGTGCTGGGTCGGCACGTGCCATTGAAGAAGAGCGGCGATTGCTGTACGTTGCCATAACACGAGCCGAGAAGCACTGCTTCTTGACATGTGCGCAACAGCGTTACAGGTATGGCAAAATGGAGTTTGACTCACCGTCACGCTTCATCAGCGACATTGAACCACGGCTGCTCGATGTAGACGATGCGTCAGAGCTCGGATGGCAACATGCTCAACAGCAGCGGAGACCTTGGGACAAACGGCAAGACGAAGGCTGCAAGTGGATGCAGAATCCCAGGCCAGTGGCATCGCAATTCAGGGCCGACCCCATGCCTAGGGCAGTACCTCCCAGAAGGGAACAGCCACAGGTAGACCCGTTCTCGTCAGATTTCAAAAGGCTGCTCAGTGCTGCCGGGGGAAAACAGCTGAGACCTGTGCCGAAGGCCAATGCCAGACCAGTGCAGGCAACAGGGACGACGCCACAAGAAACATCCTCTCACTCTATAGGGGGTGTGGTCATACGTGAGGGCATGGTGATAGAGCATCAGAGATTTGGAATAGGTACCGTTGTGTGCCTGGAGGGTACTGGCGATAACCTTAAGGCTACTGTAGAGTTTCGCAATTGCGGAAAGAAACAGCTGCTCATGAAGTATGCGAGGTTTAAGGTGTGCTAATAGACTCTTGCCTGCTATATGTACTTATTATATTATCGTTATATACCTCTGTCTTGACTAGCTTGGACTCTATGGGTATCGACGGTGCCGCAGTGCCACCGCTTACAGTAAGATGGGTGTTTGTCTCGACGCGAACCTCATCCCACAGCCCTTGCTGAAGAAACGACTCCAGTGTCTTGCGACCTCCCTCAACAATGAGCGACTGCACATCCTGACGGCAGAGGGCATCCATATCGAGAGGATGGCGGCTGTCTATTACCATACGGATGGGGTTAGACCCTACCCAGTGGCGCACGGTAAGCTGAGGGTGCTCCCGCTCGTCGGTTACACGCCCTACGAGGATGGCGTCTTCCTCGGCACGCAGCTTGTGGTTTAGCATTCGGGTGAATGGAGAGGATATGGCTATTGCTTTTCCGTGGTCGTCAATATAGCCGTTGGCCGTCTGTGCCCATTTGAGTATGATGTATGGACGATGGAGGCGGTGGAAGGTGAAAAACCGACGGTTAAGCCAACGGCACTCACGCTCTAGCATTCCCACGGTAACGTCAATGCCGGCATCGCGAAGCTTCTGTATTCCTCTTCCCTGGACCTTTGAGAAATCGTCGATGCAGCCAACCACCACACGCCTTACGCCCTTGCTTATGATGAGGTCGGAACACGGTGGTGTCTTGCCATAGTGTGAACACGGCTCCAGACTAACAAACATAGTGGCCAGGGGAAGCAATGCCTCGTCTTCTGCCTTTACTGAGGCAAAGGCATTCACCTCGGCATGTCCCTCTCCGCACTTTATGTGGTAGCCCTCGCCAATAATGACATTCTGCATGTCGGAAGAATGGTTTTCCTTTACAGGTGCAACAATCACCGCCCCGACCATGGGGTTGGGCCTGCTTCCTTTCCGTCCGTTGCCAGCCAGCTGCAGGCAACGCTTCATATAAATCTCGTCTTCTGTCATGGAATTCTGTATTGTCTTTCTGGTTTAGGGAAAATGAAATTCTTTCTATCGCCTATAGTCTAGCCTGAAGCCTTCAATATGTTCTATCTCATATTCTTGGCCTGGTGTCCCTACAACGGCAATGACATCAAAGCGCCAGGGGTTCTCTATATGCCTATATTTAAGGTAATGGTTGATGGCATAACAAAGATTCTTCTGCTTTTTATAGTTTACTGATGCAATAGGGCTTCCGTAGTCTTTGTTGCAGCGTGTCTTCACTTCTACAAAAACAATCTGGTCTTCTTTTTGCGCAACGATGTCAATGTCCCGGTGCCCAGAATGCCAGTCTCGTTCAAGAATGACGAACCCCTTTTCCCTGAGGTAGGCAGAGGCCAGCTCCTCGCCCCATGTTCCCATCAGAATGTTCACATGTCCCTCCTCAACACGGTTGTGCCTGCGCTTCTCTTTCTCAAGTGTTATGCGGCATTTGGCCATTGCTTCGCTTGCCCATCCTTCTTTGTCGCTGATGTTTGGATAAAGCCTCTCAAGGGCAAGTAGAATCTTTTCGGCTTCGTCTGCCCTTCCTTCTTTTGCCCGCGAACGGAAGATGTCAACAGCAGTCCAGAACATTGCAGCCGATGCGTATGGACTCTTGTCGGTGCCATACAGCTGCCGTGCCTCATTGTATGCTTCTTCTTTCAGCCCTTTTTTCCGCAATTCGAAAATCTCTTTTGCTGTCATGCTCTTTCTGTGATTTCTGGCCGAAATGGTTTTTTCAATGCAATTTGTGAGCAAAATTAATAAAAAAAAGCAAAAAGAGCAAGTAAATATGGAAAAAGCAATAAAAAAAATGTAACTTTGCCGATTATAAAAACAAATAGTATGAAACAGTTTTTCATTATAGCTTATCTTGTACTCGTAGCACTGACAGTACATGCCGATGTGCAACCTACCACTCCATTGCTTGGCTCATGGTCAGGAAAACTAAAGTTCGGTGCTATGTCTCTGACGATAGTATTGCATTTGGAGAATGCCGACGGAAGCATCAAGGCGGCTATTGACAGTCCCGACCAAGGTGCTAAGGGCATTCCTGCTGTGATCGAGTTCTTGAGCGAAGACTCTCTGGCAGTGAAAGTGGAGAGCATAGGCATGACCTACAGGACTCGGCTGAAAGACGGAAAACTAGACGGCACCTTCTCGCAGAGTGGCATGTCGTTGCCGCTTGTCTTGATGAGAGGTGTGCCGGAAATTAAGCGACCTCAAACGCCGCAGCCTCCCTTCCCCTACGTAATGGAGGAAGTGACATTCAAGAATGAGGCTGACAGTGCTATGTTTTCAGGAACACTAACATGGCCTGTAGGGTATGGCAAGAATGGGAAAAAGAAGCCTGCGGTAGTGCTTTTTGTCTCGGGCAGTGGACAGCAGAATCGGGATGAGGAGATAATGAACCATAAGCCATTCCTCGTTGTAGCCGACTATCTGGCGCGTCAGGGAATAGCCACCCTGCGCTACGATGACCGGGCTACAGGAAAATCGGTAGGGGGAGATGTGAAGAATGCTACTACCGAGGACTTTATGCGCGATGCAGCAGCGGGCCTTGAGTTCCTGCGCAGCAAGAAGACATTCAGTAAGGTTGGCATTCTCGGCCATAGTGAAGGCGGCTCCATAGCTTTCATGCTGGGAGCCCGTAGAAAGGTCGACTTTATTGTCTCGCTGGCAGGCCCCACAGTGAAGGGCGATACCCTGCTGGCAGAACAATCCAACCGCATCTTGCAGCTTTCAGGAAAACCTGCTAATATGACTACAGAGAAGTATCGTCAGACTGCTGCAGCTATGAAGTACCCTTGGATGGAATGGTTTATTGACTATGACCCCACCGACAACATACGGCAGATACGCTGCCCAGTTTTTGCTCTCAACGGCGACCGTGACTGTCAAGTTGTTTCCACGCTTTGCCTCCCTATCTTAAGGCGGCTGCTGCCTGCCTCCAAGAAACATCTCATCAAAGAGTATCCGTCGCTAAACCATTTGTTTCAGCATTGCACCACTGGCCATCCCGATGAGTATAGCCAAATAGAGGAGACCATCTCGGCCGAAGTACTGCACGATATTGCAGAGTGGATAGAGAGCCTATGACAGATAGAGATAATACTATAACCACATTAAACCTATACTTATGAATATTGTAGAAAGATTTTTGAACTACACAAAGTTCGACACACAGTCGGCCGAGGACAGCCAAACTGTGCCTAGCACTCAGAAGCAGCTGGTCTTTGCACAATACCTCAAGGAGGAATTGGAACGCGAGGGACTGGAAGATGTTGAGATGGATGACAAAGGCTACATCTATGCCACGCTTCCATCGAATAGCGATGCTGAAGTTCCTGTGATAGGCTTCATTTCCCATTATGACACATCGCCCGACTGTTCGGGTGCTGACATCAAACCCCGAATAGTGGAGGGCTATGATGGCACTGACATCTTGTTGTCTGACGGCATCGTTCTTTCACCACAGAAGTTCCCTGAACTGTTACAGCACATTGGCGAAGACCTTATTGTTACCGATGGCCACACCTTGCTGGGAGCCGACGACAAGGCTGGTATTGCCGAGATAGTGCAGGCAATGGTCTTTATGCAGCAGCATCCCGAATTGAAACACGGACGCATCCGAGTGGCTTTCAATCCTGACGAAGAGATTGGCATGGGAGCACACCACTTTGACGTGGAAAAGTTTGGATGCCAGTGGGCATATACCATGGATGGAGGCGAAGTTGGTGAGCTGGAATACGAGAACTTCAATGCTGCATCAGCAAAGGTAAGCATAAAGGGCGTCAGCGTACATCCTGGCTATGCTAAAGGTAAGATGGTGAATGCCAATGCTTTGGCGGCCGAGTTTGCAGAAATGCTTCCCGCCAACGAACGTCCTGAGACTACAGAGGGCTATGAGGGGTTCTACCACCTTATAGGTATGCAGACCAATACAGAGCAAGGCAAACTGTCGTATATCATACGCGACCATGACCGCAGCCGTTTTGAAGATCGTAAGAAATATATTTGCCAGTGTGCAGAGAAGATGAATGCAAAGTATGGAGAGGGTGTTGTCTCTGTGGAGGTGAACGACCAATACTACAACATGAGGGAGAAGATAGAACCCGACAACATGCATGTTGTTGACCTTGTGCTGAAAGCCATGGCCGATGTGGGTGTAGAGTCGCAGGTGAGGCCCATCAGGGGTGGTACCGACGG
>CAMYZK010000156.1 GCA_947303825.1 uncultured Prevotella sp.
GCAGGGGCGGCAGCGGGGGTGCTGGCAGCGGGGGCTGCAGGGGCAGGGGCGGCAGCGGGGGTGCTGGCAGCGGGGGCTGCAGGGGCAGGGGCGGCAGGGGGTAGTGTGCCCAGCGGTTTGCCCGCTGGGGCTTCTTGCCCTGTGCAGACCCAGTAGGCGCGGTTGCAGCCTTTCTTAAAGCCGGCGATTACCTGTCCCAGATGGGTGGGGCGGCCGCTGCTGCTCACGATAGGTGCGGTCACCGTGAGGATGAAGTGCAGATGCTCTGGCATGATGACGTATGTATCGACAGTCACCATGGGATAGTATGTGCTGATGGCTGTGAGCAGCTCGCGCTCTACCATGGCACCGGCGGGGGTGAGGGCGACGCATACGTTGCTCTCGTCACTGCCGACTACGGCTCCCAGGGGCTGCCCCATACCCTCTGCCACATGCATAGTGATGTGGTAGATGCCAGGGCGCGAGTAGTCGTGCGTAGCAGACCGACGGGCCATGTTGTGCTGGGTGGGGTTTGTTATCGTCATGCCGTGTGTTTGTTATCTCGTTTGAAGCGTTGATCTATTTAACAATTATCTTCTTGTCGTTGCTGATGTAGATGCCCTTCTTAGGAATGGAGCGTGAAGAATCGTCAGTGGCGATGCGTCGGCCCTGCAGGTCGTAGATGGCGTTGCCGTCTCTCTTTTCTACATTGTCATTGTGCGTGACGTTGATACCGGTAGGCTCTTCTATCACCAGAAGGAGTGGAGCCGAGGAGGGGGCTGGAGCCTGTGGCTGGTAGTTGGGGTTGTAGAGATAGAAACGGCCTATGGGCATGTCGCCGTTCATGGTGAGCACGAACTTCCCATTGTGGTACATATACACCTGTGCGGCCTTTACTGTCAGGGGCTCGCCACTGACAATGTTCAGCTTATTGGCGGCCTTGTCGCTAGCTGTGATGGGGGTGATGTCGTTGGTGTCATCCTCATCGCTGTTGAGGGCATCAAGGTCGATGGGATCCAGGGTGATGGTGGTCTGTGTTCCCGTATGAGGAGTTGCTGCTTCGTCGAGTAACAGCACAGGCACGTCCTCGGGGATGTATTCCAGGGGCGAGAGTATGACGGAGCGGTCTATGGGTGTGACACGCTTGACGATATATGGCGTCATGCCGCTGGGTTTGGCCAGGTCGCGCGAATAGACTATCGGTGCCACGGTGACGGTTTTGTTTGTCCCTTGGTATCTTACCGTTATCGTTTCGCTGGAGAAGCTAACGATGTTGAAGACGCTGACCTCCGACTGTCCCGATATGTGTACGGCCAGTGCTTTTATGCAGGCGATGTCGTCGTTGATAGTGGGAGGGTTCTCCGAGTCGTAGACCGGCGATGCGGTGGTGGGGTCTGGGGTGGCCGGCTCGCTGTTTCCCATCTCGTAGTAGAGGGTGAGGCCGTTGTGGGTCGCTGTCTGTGGGGAGGTGATGCTAAGCTGGTTGTTGCTGATCGCTATCGTTGGAGACTGTATGGCCTCTGTCTGGCCCCATGCCCCGATGGTGCCTAAGACCATGGCAAGGAGCAGGATGGGAAAAGTATAGTGGTGTGTGTGTTTACTTACCATATTGAGCATTGCCTTTCTACGCGTACATATTTTTATAATATAACATGCAAAAGTGAACAATTCTTACTCTACGGCGAGCTTCTTCACGTGGCGGCCGTCGTCGGAGCGTACGATGTATACGCCGGCATTGGTTATCGGTGTCTCGACCACCTGTCCCGGCTCGATGGTGAAGTTGGCTATGCAGAGTCCGCTGACGCTGAGTATGCGGAGGCTGGCCGTAGCGCTCAGGTTGGACTTCACCACAATCTTGTTGTGGCGGGCCTTGATGCTCAGGCTTCCCGTTGCATCGTTGTCCATGTCGTTGTCGAGCGACGAGTACTCCTTGCTGAAGGAGATGCGCGTGGGCTTCTTTCTCGATGTAGCGGTCTTGACGAAGAACGGCCTGAACGGAGGCAGGGAGACAGCATCGCCAGTGGCGGGCACAGCGACGTAGCCGGAGCCTTCGCTGTTGAGCAGATAGATGTTCGCGTTGGCAGTGCCCGTCTCGTAGACCTCGTTGAGATAGTTGGGACGGAAGGTGTAGCCGTTGTAGGCGGCCTCGCCGTCGTTCAGCTCTTTGTAGCTGGTGCCTATCGTCTCGCCCGGCTCAGAAGCCAGTGTGATGATCTGTCGGCCCGGACTAGCTATCGTCTGGTCTTCGTAGCGGTTGCTGGGCGTCCATGTGCCGCTAAGGTCGAACTCGTAGTACACCTCTCCCGGCAGACCCATGATATACGGTGTGCCAGCCACCGAGTAGGGATAGTCGCTGTAGGTGTGCGTCTCGCTGTAGTAGTCCTTATGATACTCGTCGGTGTTCTTGTCGAGGAAGTCGTCCTTGCTGTAGTAGTAGTCCCACAGGAAGGTGTTGGTATACTCCTTGGTGTTGCTGCCCTTGTCGGGGTAGTACATGGCGGCCGTGGCCTCGTCGTCGCTGACGTCCATCTTGCGGTACTCGCGCAGCCAGTACTCGTGACCCTTCAGGCTGCCTTTGTAGAAGTGGGTCAGCTCGCCCTTCTTGTTGGTGGTGACCATCTGTGCAGCAAACGGCAGGCTGATGCCCTCCCAGCCATTCTCACGGCCGACGAAGTTGTCGGGCTTGCGCTGGTACCACATGCGGCTGTCGTCGTTGAACTTGTATTCTATGGGGCAGTAGAAGTCTTGCTTGTCAACGAGCATGTGGTCGCGTGTGGCGGTATAGCTGTTGCCAGACAGCAGTACCCAGTGTCCCTTTATCTTGTGTGAGTACCAGTCATCCGACTCGTTAACGGTGTGGTAGTCGGTGTCGGTCTCCTTGTATGCCTCGGCCACGAGAGTAGTGCTCACGGCGTTGGTGGTCTTCACATCGGCCTCGTCGTCGCTCTTGGTGTAGACCAGGAGGTTGCGTGTGAGGTGCTCGTCGTTCAGTGACGGGTACTGGTCGGTGGCCTTTGGCACGGCCGAAGTGAACTTGGTGAGGCCGTCGATGTTGTCGAGCAGGGGCGGGAAGAATAGCTCCCCGGCGGGCAAACCGCCGGGCACACTGCCACCAGAACCGCTGCCAGAGCCGCTGCCAGAGCCGTTGCCAGAACCGCTGCCAGAAGTGGCGGGCACGGTGCCGTAGGCCCAGGTGTCGTCGTTATAGCCGGTGAAGTCGATGGCTGTCATGCCTTTGTGCACGAGGAAGGCGGGATCGTCGGCCTTGCACTTGGCAAAGTAGGCATCGGTGTTGTAGTAGGCCGACTTCATGACGTTGTCACGGAAGTAAGCCGGAGCGCGGTAGACACGGTTGCTGCCTTCGGTAAGGAGGGTACGGCTGTTCTCCTTGTTGATGCGTGATGGCATGGCCTGATAGTCGTAGTCCTTGTTGTAGCCGTAGTTCAGCATCTGTCCGAAGAAGATGTAGTCGTCGGGCCAGATGGGGTGGAAGTAGGTCTTGGTGGTGGCATTCTCGCCCTCGTCCTCGGTGACGGTAGTCAGTCGGATGTCGCTGCTTTCGGGTATTGTTCCTCCGGCATAGACGAAGTCTCCGTCGGCGAAGCGGTTCTCCACATAGCTTCCCACGTAGTTGCCGTCATAGTTGTCGAGCAGGTATGGTCCTGTGCGTCCTGCTATCTTGCTGTTGTCTTCGTAGAAGCCTTTCGTGCGTGTCAGCTCTCCGTCAACATCTTTCAGGAAGTAGTAGCTGTTGTCTGTCAGACCCTGCTTGTTGTCGCAGTAGCGCTTGAAGAGGTAGAAGCTGTTCAGGTTGTAGGCCACCTCGCCGTTGTGGAAGGCCTGCAGCGGCCTTTCTGTGGGCTTGCCGTAGGTGACGGCGGCATCGTGTGCGGTGTACTTGTTCTCCTGGGGGTAGTAGCAGTTCACCATGTGTATGGTGCGTGCAGTCTCGCCCTCGGCCAGGTTGGTCTTGTTGGCGGGATTGTTGAAGACGGCCTTGTCGGTCTTGCTGGTGTTGTCGTCGGAAGCCACCCAGCAGTTCTCCAGGTAGCCGTAGCCGTTGTCGGCGATGCCGGCCGAGGTGAATGAGCCCGTGACGCCGAGGTTATAGACCTCGCCGCAGAGGTGCTTGAAGAGCGAATGGTCGAGGCCGCTGATGGTATAGCCGTCGCCGTGCAGTATGCCCTCGAAGCACTCGTTGTCGTTGTCGTTGCCGATGGGGACCCATCCGGCGGGCGAACCGCCGGACACACTGCCGCCACCGGTATCGCCACCGGTATCGCCACCGCTGCCTGAACCGCTGCCACCGCTGCCCGAACCGCCTGAGGTGGCCGTGGGGCTGTAAGCCTTCGGGCTGACGTCGCTGCGGAGGAAGAACTCGAGGTTCCTGGTGCCGTGGACGTGGTTGTCGAGCGGGGCGTGGCCTTCGAGGGCAGAGCCTACAGCGGGTGCACCGCTGAGCACACTCAGGTCGAAGAAGTCCTTGAGCAGGTCTAGCTCGCTCTTGTCGGGGTCGCTCTCGCACTCGCGGTCGTCGATGTAAATCTTCGACGGGCGGTCAACGTCGGAGCGGTCCACATACATGTGGTGCTCCTTGTCTTTCATCACGTCGTCCAGGTCGTGGTAGTTGGCCACGCTGATGGGCACGTAGTTGGAGTAGGTCTTTCCGAGGTATGTCTTCGAGTAGAAGGCAATGAAGTTCTTCTGGTTCTGATACCAGAAGACGAGTGTGGTGTTGTTGGTGAACGGCGCGCCGTTGCGGTGGTGTATGGCATCGTCCTCGGTGCTGTAGAGCTCCCATCCGTTGGTGAGCACCTCGTACAGGCCCGGCTTCACCGACGGTGCGGTGAGTCCGATGGCATTGCTGGGCAGCACCGTTGCCGGCGGGTTGAGGGTGCCTATAGACGGTGCACCGCTCTCGAGCACCACATGCACGTTGACCACATGCAGCTCGTTGGTGAGGCTCACGCTGCCGTCGTCCTGGTCTTCGTAGTAGGTGTACTGGTAGACCACGGTATAGACACGCTCTGACGACACGTCCTTGATGTCGCTCTCGCTAGAGACGTAGAGCGTGGTGGTCTCGGTGGGCTCCTGTCCCTGAATGACGAAGTACTGCTGGTTGTTCTTCAGGTTGTTGGTGAAGTCGGTTTCGCTGATGGTGTAGGGATTGGCTTTCGTTCCTCTCTTCACCTCGTCTCCATCCACGCTCGTGTAGTCTTCATAGCAGTAGTACCTGATGGCGGTAGCTCCGGAGGTGTTGGGTATGAACACATCCTCTACCAACGACGGATTGTTTGTGAAGACGTTTTCGTCTACCGCCTGTCCCCTGCCGTAAGGCACACCGTTGTAGACGAAGTTCTGGGTAACGAAGTAGAGGGTCTCACCGCCTGCAGCTACCGACACGCGGGTGTAGTGGCTCTTGTCGTTGAGCACTTCTCGCTCGAACACATCCTGGTCGATGGCATCACCATTGTTTAGCGTACCGCCGCTATAAGTATAAGTAGGCTTGTCGTTAGTGGCCTTGAACACCGCCTTGTACTCCACGCCCACGATGTCGGTGTAGGGCGAATGGAAGGCTTCCACTGTCTTGCTGTGCTCCGGGTTCTCTATCTTCGTGGCACTGGCATCCACCAACAGATAGCTGGGGTTGGAGAGCAGGTCTAGTGCATCGTAGTTGAAGGTGAAATTGTCTATGCGGTCGCTCTTAGGAAGCGCGCACCAGGTGGTGAGGGCGTTGTAGTTGGTGCCGGGGTAAAGCAGCCTGCCGCCGAAGTAGCCATCCTTGCTGCAGATGAAAGCCTCGGAAGTGGCATTGGCTATGTCGGTAGCCACCTTTGGGAAGTCTTGCTTCATCTTGTCCAGTTGTGCCTTCGACTTCAGCTCGCCGTTGAGCAGGTAGTTGGTCTCGTTGAGCTTCACCGTCTGTGTGCAGAGGTAAGCGGGTGCAAACGCAGCCTTTGCTTCAGCGCTGATGGCATTGTACTCTGAAACGGGAATGCCTGTTCCTTCATTGGTGGTCTTGTGTACTGTCACCTGCCTGGTCTGCTCCTGGTTGTTGCTGTCCAGGTACTTCTCGGTGTAGGTGTAGTCGTAGGTCACGGCTGTCGTTGCCACGTAGGCTGCCTCTACCGTTGCTGCATCGTCGCCAGTGGTGGCGTTGTTGTCGTTTGCCTCCTTGGTTAGGATATCTCCCTTCTGTATGGCCCTCTGGCCGTATACACCCTTATCGACAGGTGTGAACGTAGGCCCTTGGCGCCAGGTGTTGATGATGGTCTGCCTCTCTTCTTCGGTGGCTTCTTTCAGTTGCCTCTGATACTCCGATTCACGTATCTTGTTATCCTCTGTATTAGACGTCTCAATGCGCGTATAGTAGTCGTTCCAGATGTCGGGCGAGTCCATGCCGAAGGTGAGCAGGT
>CAMYZK010000157.1 GCA_947303825.1 uncultured Prevotella sp.
GACGCCTTCATGCAGATTGGTAAGTTCCTGGCTGGCCTGAAGGAAGACTCAAAGAACGAGTATGCCATGGTGGGATTCCGCTGCTGCAATACCCTGAGTGAGAACGGCTCAGTGGCTCGTGGCGTATGTGCCTATGACGACAAGCGCCACCTCACCGATGTAGTGGAGCGCACCGAGATAATGCGCATAGCCGACAAGGGCGATGCCATCTGCTATAAGGACGAGCAGGGTGAGTGGCAGCCACTGGAGGAGAATGTTCCTGTCTCGATGAACATGTGGGGCTTCACCCCTGACTACTTCGAGCACTCCGAGGCGTACTTCAAGGAGTTCCTCAGCGACCCGAAGAACATGGAAAACCTCAAGGCCGAGTTCTTCATCCCTCTCATGGTGAACAAGCTCATCACCGAGGGAACAGCTACCTGCGAGGTACTCGACACCACCTCCAAGTGGTTTGGCGTTACCTACGCCGCCGACCGCCAGGCCACCGTCGACCGCATACAGAAGCTTGTCGACGACGGTGTCTATCCCGCCAAACTGTTCTGAGAAAAGACATCCAATCGTTACAGCTATTGCTATTGTGGGTCACGCTTCCAAGCGTGACCCACAATATCTCTTGACCCTATCACACGCAAATATGGAGACGTAGAACTGATATATGTCATGGACTTCTTGAAGATGCTTTGGAATGGAGAATTATCTGAAAAAAAATCTAATTGTTGGAGTCAAATTATACTAATTCTTTTTAATATCTTTCTCAATCCTACTAAGTTGCTATTTTATGGTTACTTAATTACGCTAAAGCTTGCAGAAACGAAATAAAAGTTGTACATTTGCCAACGGATAGAGAAAAGATACCAGAAACTCACAAACTCATAAACTCACACACTAACAAACTCACAAACTAAAAAACTCAACCCCCAATGACCTATATCATTGCCATCGACCAAAGCACGTCGGCAACGAAGGCACTGCTCTTCGACAGCAACTGCCGTCTTCTGGCACGGGCCGACAAGGAGCATCGCCAGTATTATCCCCAGACAGGATGGGTGGAGCACGATGCCGAGGAGATATACCGTAACACCGTTGAGGTGATAAGCAACATTGTAGGGCAACACCCCGAATGTGCTGCCTGCTGCACCCTGGCCATCACCAACCAGCGCGAGACCGTAGTGGTGTGGGACAAGACCACCGGCCTGCCCATCAGCCGGGCTGTGGTGTGGCAGGACACACGTGGCAAGGACATCTGCCAGCAGCTGAAGGCCGACGGATGCGGGCCGATGGTGATGGAGCGCGCCGGCCTGCTCATTGATCCCAACTTCTCGGCACCGGGAGTGAAGTGGCTGCTCGACAATATCCCCGACGCACGCCAGAAGGCTGCCGACGGACAGTTGCTCATGGGCACCATAGACACATGGCTGGTGTGGAAACTCACTAAGGGACGCACTTTTGCTACTGACACCACCAACGCCTCGCGCACCATGCTCTTCAACATCCACACCATGCAGTGGGACGACGAGCTGCTACGGCTCTTTGGCATTCCAGGGTCAATGATGCCGCAGGTGTTGCCTGCCGATGCCGTCCTTGGCCATACCACTGTTGAGGGCACCTTCTCACAGCCGATGCCCATAGCAGGAGTGCTGGGCGACTCTCACGGAGCCCTCGTCGGACAGATGTGCTTCCACGAGGGCATGGGCAAGGTGACCTACGGCACGGGCTCTAGCGTGATGGTAAACATAGGCCAGCAGCCATTGCCTGCTCCCGAGGGCCTTGTCACCAGCGTTGCCTTCTCGGCACAGGGATGCCACTACTACGCCTATGAGGGAAATATCTACAGCACCAGTGCCACCCTGAAGTGGATGGCCGACCAGCTGAAGATAGTGTCACACCCGCGTGAGATGGAGGCCGAGGCCGTCAGCGTTGCCGACACAGGCGGGGTGTACATTATCCCCGCCTTCAGCGGACTGGGTGCCCCTTGGTGGAAGAGTGATGTCCGTGGAGCGGTAGTGGGTCTTACCTTTGCAACGACACGTGCCCATTTTCTCAGGGCAGCCCTCGAGTCTATTGCCTATCAGGTGAAAGACCTCGTCGATGTCATGGCACGTGCTACCGGCTCGCCACTCAGGGAGATAGCTGCCGATGGAGGACCCACGGGCAACCGCTTCCTCATGCAGTATCAGGCCGACCTGCTGCAGACACCCATTGTCTGTACCGATGTGGAGGATGCCTCGGCAATGGGAGCTGCCGTCATGGCAGGCTTGGCCACAGGACTGTGGAAGTCGTTTGACGAGGTGTCCGCCCTGCGCAAAGTGACCAAGGTCATCAAGCCACAGGCCGACAACCACGCCGCTGCATACGCTGGATGGCTCAAGGCCGTGGAAAAGGTTGTTGGAGTTTAGAGATCATATCTTTCATTTTCATTTTTCATCTGATTCATCTCACCACTTCGGTGAATTCGGGCTTTGCGCCTTTCTCCTTGCCCACAGTGACGTAAATGACTGATGTAGCCTCTCCGCCGTTCATGCCACGGCTCTTTACGGTAAACATGTAGTCAGTGCTGTCGCTGGTGGTACGTTTTCCTACGGTCTGCGGCGTACCAAGCGGGAACTGATAGCTTGAACATGCGGCATCGAAGATGGCCTTGTCGTCATCTGTTACAGGCTGCTGGGCAGAATAGGCCGGCAGCTTTGTTACCTTACCCTTCTTATAGCCGTTCTCTTTCAGAAAGCGGTCCAGTTCTTTTGCTGCAGCTGCCACTCGTGCCGTGCGCACACCGTAGCCCTTCGCTATCGTAGCTTTGGGTAGTGCTTTCTTAAGGTCGGCCGACGAGGTGTTAAGGCCGCCGCTGCCAAAGGTACAGAAGGGCACCACTGTCTTGCCGGCAAAGTCGCACTCCTTGACAAGGGTGGCTATGGGCATGGCGTATGTGCCAAACCAGATGGGGTAGCCCACGAAGATGACATCGTAGTCGGCAATCTTAGACTTCAGCGGTTTCAGGGCGGGCGTCTCTCCGTTCTGCATCTCGCGCTGCCCTCGCTGTATGGTCTCCTGGAAGACGCCCGAATAGGGTTCCACGGCCTCTATTCCTTCGATGTCTGCCCCTAGCTGCTTCTGCAGCTCTAGTGCCACGGTTTTGGTGGTTCCTGTCTCCGAATAGTAGAGAACGAGTTGACGATTGGCTTTCGCCGTTGTCTTTTGTGCATATCCCCCGATAACAGAAGTCATAACTGCAAAGATTAACAAGAATAGTTTTTTCATATTACGCAAATGTTTATATTGTTTACTCTTTCTCAATTGAGCACAAAAGTACACTTTTCAGATGATACAGCCAAAAAAATGACATATTATTCGGTGTTTTTTTATTATTATTTGCTATCTTTGCACAAATTATTAGATGATGAAAAGATGAAATATGTATTGCAGGTATTGGCTGCCGTGCTGCTAACGGCTACTGGCACCCTGGGCCAGACAAGGCCGAACGACAACATTCGCTTTGACAAAAGCGCGGTATGTGGGCCCGTGCCTACGCAGAACCAGCTGAGGTGGCAGGAGATGGAGATGTATGCCTTCATCCACTATTCGCTCAACACGTACACCAATCAGGAGTGGGGTTTTGGCAATGAAGAACCGCAGCTGTTCAATCCCTCCGACCTTGACTGCAGCCAGTGGGCACGCGTGTGCAAGCAGGCAGGCATGAAGGGCATCATCTTCACTGCCAAGCATCACTGTGGCTTCTGTATGTGGCCGTCAAAGTATACAGAGTACTCTGTGAAGAACGCTCCTTGGAAGCAGGGTAGGGGAGACGTGGTACGTGAGCTGGCAGATGCCTGCCGGGAAGAAGACCTGAAGTTTGCCGTCTATCTCTCGCCTTGGGATCGCAACCACAAAGATTATGGCAAGCCAGAGTATGTTACTTATTTCCGCAATCAGTTGCGTGAACTGCTTACAGAGTATGGCGACATCTTTGAAGTGTGGTTCGATGGTGCCAACGGTGGCGACGGCTGGTATGGCGGAGCCAACGAGACACGCCGTATAGACGGCAAGACCTACTACGGGTGGGCCGAGACCTTCCGCATGATACGCGAGCTGCAGCCCAATGCTGTAATATGGAATGATGGCGGCGATCGTGGCGACCTGCGCTGGGTGGGCACCGAGGCAGGCAATATAGGCGAGACCAACTGGAGCCTTATGCCAAGCAAGGGCGACACTCCTTACCACATGTTGCATTACGGAGTGGAAGACGGCGACGTGTGGTGTCCTGGCGAGACCAACACCAGCATACGTCCCGGATGGTTCTACCATGAGACAGAGAACGAGAACGTGAAGAGCCTGTCTAAGCTGATGGACACTTACTACAAGTCGGTGGGCCGCAACTCATGCCTGCTGCTCAATTTCCCCATCGCTCCCAACGGGCGCATTCATCCCACGGACTCGCTCCGCGGCATCGCCTTCAACAAGATGATCCACGAGGTGTTTGTCGGTGGAAAGTGCAAAGTGGATAGTGTAGAGTTCTTTGACGAGCAAAGCGGCAGAGCCGAGCGTGCTACTGAGCAAGAAACCACTGCGGTAGCACGCTCTACACTCTACACTCTACACTTTAAAGAGCCTACCACCTTCAACCGCTTTGTGGTTGAGGAAGACATCCGCTACGGACAACGGGTAAAGAAGTTCTCGCTGGAGGCTGAGGTGGACGGTCAATGGATTCCGCTGAAAGATGAGCTTGCCGACAACGGCGACGGCCTGACCACCATAGGTCACCGCCGCATCGTCTGCTTCCCAACAGTAAACGCAACGAAATTGCGTTTCACTGTGCTCGACGCCAAGTGCGCCCCCATCATCAAGCGCACCTCCGTCTATCAGGCACCTGAGCTTACACCCGACATCCCCGACAGCGGTGAGAAGCATGCGTCAGACTATTACATCTTCTTTGGAGGCGACAAGACGATGTTCGTCACCCTCGACAACGAGGCCACCGTTGCGGGCTTCCGCTATCTGCCACCACAAGACTCAAGCGAAGGCATTGTCACCCACTACCGCATTGCCGCTACTACCGACTGGAGCCACTGGGAGATGCTGGCCGAAGGCGAGTTCTCGAACATCGTGAACAACCCCATCTGGCAAACCGTGAGCTGCAAGCCCCAAGGTAATCCGTGTGGAGGGCCTGCGCCTGGCACAAGGCCAACGCATGAGCTATAGCGATGTGGAAGTGCTCACCAGGTAAAAGCCCCGTCGGGTCGGAGTTACATTTCTAAGGGAAAGAACACTATCACATGAACACGGCAGACCGCGAAGCCCTTCTGCAGACTATCGCGGATGCCAAGGCCGTGAAGGGAAGCAACGGGCGCGATGCTGCATCCAGGTCTTTGTCGGCGGCTATAGCGGCAGCCATTTCGCACCCCCTCTTGGGTAGCTTGTATGACTGTCTATCCTTATCAAGCCCCTCTGGAGCATAGCTGCGCCGAAGCTTTCCGAGATGTGAATTAAGAGTAGATTACGAAAATGGACCTACCTGTCGCTAGAAAGGGCCTCCTTTTTGCAAAGTGATCAATGTATGATTATTGGGATGATATGGCCAGATTTTCCTACATTATTGATAAAAAACAGGTGAAAATGAAAAAAAAAAATGAATTCCCGTTTTATATTTCATTAAAAATCCTTACCTTTGTTCTGCGCCTACCTCGGCTCATTGCTCCACTTCCCCGGCATGGACAATAACATCTACCTACAGACGGGTGTCATCATGCTGATAGGCTTGCTCTCGAAGACGGCCATCCTCATTACGGAGTTCGCCTTCGAGCGCCGTGCCCAGGGTATGAGCATCCGCGATGCTGCCTTTGCTGCCTGTCAGGAGCGTCTGCGTTCCATCCTGATGACCGTGGCCACGATGATCATCGGCATGATTCCGCTTGTCATTGCCGGCGGCGCCGGTGCCAACGGCAACCGTGCCCTCGCCCTCGGCGTCATCGGTGGTATGGCAGTTGGCACCATCGCCCTGCTCTTCGTCGTTCCCGCCTTCTTCATCGTGTTCCAGAAGCTGCACGAGCGGTTCCAAGGCGGCAGCGTGGAACAACCTAACGATGTCAGCAGTGTGGAATGCCAAAAGGATGCTAGCGGTATGGAAAACATAGTTGCTGTCAGCGTAGTGGAACACATAGATGATATCAGCAGCATGGAAAGCCTAGATGATGTCAACAACGTGGAAAGCCTAGATGATAAATGAAAATGATAATTAAAAGCAACGTATTATGATGATTAAGATTAATAAACAGTATCCGACAAATATATCATTCTTAATTTTAATTTAATTTGTAACGATTAAGGCATCCAATTTAGTTAAATATCT
>CAMYZK010000158.1 GCA_947303825.1 uncultured Prevotella sp.
AAGGAGTTTATCGGTGCTGTCATCGGCCCTGGTGGAAAGATTATCCAGCAGATGCAGGAAGACACCAACACCACCATCACCATCGACGAGACCGACGGAGTTGGCAAAGTGCAGGTGAGCGGTCCTAACAAGGAGAGCATTGAGGCTGCTGTGCGCAAGATTCGTGCCATCGTGGCAGTGCCAGAGGTGGGCGAGGTCTACGAGGGAACCGTCCGCTCTATCATGCCATACGGATGCTTTGTTGAGATTATGCCAGGCAAGGATGGTCTGCTTCATATCAGCGAGATTGACTGGAAACGTCTGGAGACTGTAGAGGAAGCCGGCATCAAGGAGGGCGACAAGCTCACCGTTAAGCTGCTGGAGATAGACCCGAAGACAGGTAAGTACAAGCTCTCACACCGTGTGCTCATTCCGAAGCCCGAAGGTTACGTGGAGCGTCCCGCACGCCGTGAGCGTGGCGACCGCCCCGAGCGTGGTGAGCGCGGAGACCGTCGTCAGCCCCGTCAGGACCGCCCCGACCGTGGCGACCGTCGCGGACCGCGTCCCGAGCGTCCTGCTCGCCATGACCGTGAGGATGCTGAGTATCATGCTCCTGACGCCAACCGTGAGCCTCGTGACTTCAGCGATGCCCTAGACCACATGGACTTCTAAGGCAACAGCAACATAATAGAAACAATTGAGGGTACGCAATAGCGTACCCTCAATTATGCTTGTCGGTCAGGAGTTAAAGGGGGGAGGGGGAACTTAAACGAGCCAAGCGGCTATCGCGTGATCAGATGAAAGATGATAAATGAAAAATGATAGATATGATTACCCTGCATGCGAGCATCAGCAAAACTAATGTCTACACTCCTGAACTCCTACACTCCTGAACTCCTACACTCCTAAAAAACGTATCCTTAATCTCAGGCTAGCGTCACATGCTGTGCCATCACTTTCTCGCCATTGAGGAACAGGCACGCCTGGTCGGCAAATTTCGATGAGTCCTCGGTAGTGAGATACTGTGTCTGGCCTTGTTTTGAACAGCTGACGTCTATCTCCGGGTGTCGCTGTAGGTAGCTCTGTAGTGAGCTTGCCACATAGTCGCCTTGTGCTATTATCCTGGCTTGGCTGCGCATGTATTGCTGTATCTTAGGCAGCAGCAACGGATAGTGGGTGCAGCCCAGGATGACGGCATCTACCAGTGGGTCGAGTTCAAAGAGATGGTCTATGTACTTGCGCACGAAGAAGTCGGCCCCGTCAGATGCTGCCTCGCCCATCTCTACTAGTGGCACCCACAGGGGGCATGCCACTCCGGTAACGGTGAGCTGAGGGTGCAGCTTCTTTATCTCCATGTCGTAGCTACCGCTTTTTATTGTCCCCTCTGTTGCCAACACCCCTACGTGTCCGCTTGCTGTGATAGAGCCTATGACCTCTGCCGTTGGTCGTATGATGCCGAGCACGCGGCGTGCCGGCTCCCACTGCGACAGGTCGTTTTGCTGAATGGTGCGTAGTGCCTTGGCCGATGCCGTGTTGCATGCCAGTATAACCAGCCGGCAGCCCTGTTCAAAAAGATGATGTACTGCCTGACGCGTAAACTCATAGACCACGCCGAAGGAGCGTGGTCCGTATGGTGCACGTGCATTGTCGCCCAGATAGAGATAGTCGTATTGCGGCAGCTTGCGCCTTATGGCCTCTAGGATGGTGAGACCGCCATAACCGCTGTCGAAGATCCCAATAGGGCCTGCTGGTGCAACAGTATTATCTGTATCAGTCATCATCGTTTAGGAAAGCTGCTTATTGTACTGTTGCGACTTTTGCCAGCTCCATCCTCACCTCCTGGCTGATGTCTCTGGACAGTGCTGCGTCGATGAAGGGGCAGGCATTGGCATCTGTGTTTACTACCAGGGTCAGGCCATGAGTGTGGGCTATGCGTGCTATTGTCTCGTTGAGCAACTGCTGCAGTGGCTTCATGGCTTCCTTGCGGGCTTCTGCCAGCTGCTTAAGACTCTGTTCCTTAAACTCGATATTACGCTGAAGGAGTTGTTCTAGCTCTGTCTGACGCTTCAGGAGAATGGTGCGGGGGAAGTCTTTCCTGCCTTCCAGGAAGGCCTCGTACTTCTCGTTGAACTCTTCTTCTACGCGTTTCAGCTCTGTTTCGTAGGCCTTACGCATGTCGCCCATCTTCTTCTCCACATCATTATATTGTGGCATGCTGACGAGCGCACTGTCGTAGCTTAGATAGCCTATGAGGATAGAGGGCTGGAGGGTAGGAGTAGAGAGCTGAGTAGAGTCAGACACCAGATTCGTTTCGGTCTGCGCCGCACTGGTTAGTGCAGCGAATAGCATTATCAACAAGAAATACTTTTTCATGAACTATTATTTATTCAAGTTTCGCTTTTGCTCAACCTTTACTCTCAACTCTCAACTCTTCACTCTTCACTCTTCACTCTACTTCAGTCCCAGCTTTGCCTTTACTTGGGCAGTGAGGTCGGTAGACAGGGTGGTTGAGATATAAGGTATGCCAGCTCCAGTCTCCATGATGTAGACATATCCGCCTTCCTGTCCTATGGCCTTGATGGCATCCGACACCTTGGCTGTTATGCTCTGCAGCTTCTCCTGCTGTGCCTTTGCCAGAGCCTGCTGGTTGGTCTGATAGCTCTCCTGGATGTTGTTGTAGAGGTCTTGCAGCTCCTTCTGCTTGCGCTGCTTAATGCCGTCGGGGGTGTCGGCAGGCAGTTTGTCAAACTCTTCGCTCTTCTTCTGCAGTTCTTCCTGCATCTGTTTCAGGTCTGACTCATACTGCTGGGTAAGCTTTTCAATTTCCGTGCGTGCGGTGTTGAACTCAGGCATAGCCTGAATGATTTCCTGTGTGTTTACATGGCCGAACTTCTGGGCCGATGCGGTAGTGAAACCGCAGAAAGCGCAAAGAGCGCAAATGATAAGTTTTTTCATTGTTTTTTTATTGTTAAAATCTAATCTTTATTATTAATTTAAGTACCTCAAATACGCAGAATCCTTAACTCTCAACTCTTAACTCTAATTAGCATACCCCAGCTTGCGCAGCACCTCGTCGCTGATGTCAATCTTCGGCGAGCCGAAGATGATGCCGGTGTCGCTTGCCCGGTCTAGAATGAGCTGGTAGCCCTTTGTCTCAGATATGTCTTTCACGGCATTGTATATCTCATCCTGTATGGGGTTCATCAGTGCCGTGCGTTTCTTGAACAGTTCGCCGTCAGGTCCAAAGTATTGCCTTTTCAGTTCACTGGCTTTTTTCTCTTTCTCCATGATGGCATCCTGGCGGGCTTTCTTCTGCTCTGCCGAGAGGAACACCACCTCGTTTTGGTAGTTCTTGTACATGGTTTGTGCCTCGTTGGTGAGTGCGTCGACCTCTGCCTGCCACTTCTTTGACACCTGCGACAGCTGTTCGTTGGCACGCTCGTAGGCAGGTATGCTCTTCAGCACGTAGTCCATGTCGATGAGTGCAAACTTCTGTGCGTTTGCCAATGTCACACATCCGATGATACAGAATAAACTAATAATAATTCTCTTCATAGCACTATTCTTGTTTTTTTATGTTTTCTCATAACAGGAGTTTTACGCCATGTCTATGGTATGTCACCTCGTCGGGGCTTATTGCCGTATCAACTCCTAACTCTTAACTCCTAACTCCTAACTCCTAGAACTCCTGTCCCAGCACAAAGTGGAACTGACTTCCTCCCTTGCGCCATCCGCTGCTTCCCTGATAAACGCTGTCGAAGCCGTAAGCCCAGTCTATACCCATGAGTCCCACCATAGGCAGGTAGATGCGCACGCCGACACCTGCCGATCGTTTCATGTCGAAGGGGTTGAAGTCTTTGGCGTTTGCCCATGCGTTGCCGCCTTCCAGGAACGTCAGTCCGTAGATGGTGGTGTTGCCGAGCATGAAAGGGTATCGTAGCTCCAGTGTGAAGCGGTCGTAGGCGTAAGCGTCATAGCTGCTGTAGCGTCCCGGTGTGCGTTCTCCGCTTAGTGCATTGGCCGAGAGCGATATGGAGCCGTTCTCATATCCTCGCAGTCCAATGGTCTCTTCTGCATAGCTTGTAGAGTATCCGCTCATGCCGTCGCCTCCCACGTAGAAAGTCTCGAATGGCGACTTCTTGAACTGGTTGTATGCTCCCAGCAGTCCCATCTCCACGCGGGTCATCAGCACGAAGCACTTCTGTCCGCTGGTAAGAGCGGTGAAGGTGCGGCTCTTGAACTTCCACTTGTGGTATTCCACCCAGCGGTATTTCTCTCTCTGCTCCTGCTGGAACCTGTCGTAGTCGTTGTTATAGGTAGCCAATGTGGCAAGGTTCTTGTAGTCCTTGTTGTCGAAAGCCGACCAAGGTGGTGTAAGTGTGACGCTGACAGCGAACTCCGAGCCGTGTCGTGGGAAGAGCGGGTTGTCGGTAGAGGCACGTGTAAGTGCCAGCGACAGGTTCAGGTTGTTGCAGTTGCCGTTGGTAATGAGGAAGTACTGCCAGTCTTTCAGCATGTATCGCTGGAAAGCCAGTGTTGCCGAGAACTGGAAGTAGTCGTCAGGCCAGCGCAGGCGTTTGCCCCATCCCAGTGAGACGCCGAAGAGTTTCACGTACTTGTCGTCGTCGAGGAAGCTCTCGTAGTTGTTGTAGTATCCGTTGTTGTATGAGCCGTAGCCGTACATGTAGCTGTACATGCTGTTCATGTATGCAGAGTTGTAGTAGTTGCTCGACACGTCGCTCTGCTTGGAGTAATATGCTCCAATGTTCAGGGCATTAGGTCTTTTCCCGCCAAACCACCCTGTGCCGTAGCTTGCAGATAGCGACGAGTAGTAGCGTCCGTTGGTCTGATAGCTCAGTCCCACCTGCTCGCCGTCGCCAGCGGGTAGGAACCCTCTGTGCAGCTTGTTCTTGCCAAGGAGGTTGCGCAGGGAGAAGTTGTTGAACTTGATGCCCACGCGTCCTATCACGCCCGTCTGTCCCCATCCCAGCGACAACTCCAGCTGGTCGTTAGACTTCTGCACCAGTTCCCAGTTGATGTCCACCACTCCGTCCTCATAGCTTGGCTTGACGTCGGGGTTGATGGCTGTCTCGTCAAAATAGCCCATTGAGGCAATCTCACGGTATGAGCGCATCAGGGCTTCCTTGTTGAACAGGTCGCCAGGCTTGGTGCGCAGCTCACGCCTTACCACCTCTTCATAGAGGCGGTCGTTGCCGAATATTCTCACGTTGTTGAGGTGGGCCTGCGGACCTTCCTGTATCCTTATCTCCAGGTCGATGGAGTCTCCCGCAATGTTTACTTCGGCCGGGTCTATCTGTGAGAATACATAACCGTTGTTGTAATAGTAGTCGTGCACGCCGTCCTCGTCGCTGAGCAGTCGCTTGTTTATCAGCTTCTGATTGTAGGTGTCGCCCTTCTTCATGCCCAGCGTGCGGTCCAGTCCTGCTGTGGTGACGACGGTATTACCCACCCAGGTAACGTTTCTCAGGTAGTATTTGTCGCCTTCCTCTACTTTCAGCAGTACGTTCACATGCTTCTCGTCGTTGTTCCATACAGAGTCTTCCACTATGGCAGCATCGCGGTAGCCCAGCTCGTTGTATTTCTCTATGAGGGTTTTCTTTGCTTCCGCATAGCGTTCGGGAGTGTATTTCTTCGATTTGAAGAAGTTCTTGAACTTTCCTGCTTCGTGTATCTTTCCCAGTGCTCCCTTGGTAAACATGCCGCCTTTGATCTTCGAGTCCGGCACGTTCTCATTGCCTTGCAGCACTATGGAGCGCACCTTCATTTTGTCTTTCTTGTCAATGATGACATCGAGCACCACCTGGTTCTTGCCTGTCACGTCGTCGTGCTGGCTTATCTCTATTTCGGCGTTTTTGTAACCCTTGTCGTCGAAGTATTTCTTTGCCAGTATCTTAGCCCTGTCAATGAGGTTCTTGGTCATGCTCATGCCTTTTGCCATGCCTAGCTTTGCCTCCAGGTCTTCGCGCTCACTTTTCTTCACTCCTACGTAGTTGATGGCCGAGATGCGGGGGCATAGTGCCAGGTTGATGCACAGGTATACCTTAGAGCCTATGATGCTGTCGGCCTGTATGCTTACCTTCGAGAAGAGTCCGTGCTTCCAGTAGCGTTTCACGGCTTCTGTCACCTCGCTTCCCGGCAGGTCTATCTTCTGGCCTACACTCAGTCCCGAGAGGTTTATCAGCACGTAGTCCTCATAGTCGGTCACTCCTTTCACTGTCAGTCCTCCAATCTCCACCTGCCTTGGTGTACCGGCATAGGAAATATCGACCTGTGCTGTGGCGCGGCCAAAAGCCGACAGGAAAAGCAAGAGTAAGAGTAAGGGTCTCACCAAGCCCCT
>CAMYZK010000159.1 GCA_947303825.1 uncultured Prevotella sp.
TGTTACGGTACATGGCACTGCGCAGGTTGGCGGCAAAGCCCGTCGAAGCGTAGGCCGACACCCGTCCTGCCAGGATGCCGAAGAGCAGCGACAGGAGTGCCATGCCAACCATCACCGCACCGTAGAGCCAGACGGCCCGCATGTCGCCGGCCATGATGCCACGGTCTATGAGCATGGCCGTGACGTAGGGAATGAGGACATCCATCACCACCTCCAGGGCAGTGAGCACCGGCGTTGCCAAGGCTGCCTTGCCATATTCGCCTATTTGCTTGTAGAGTGTGCGCAGCATTTTCTTTAGTTTATAGTTTCATGGTGAGCGAGATGCGTTTACGGCGCATGTCTACCTCGGTCACTTTCACGGTGACATGCTGATGCAGCTTCACCACGTCTGTGGGATGCGCAATCCTTCTGTTTGCCATCTGCGAGATGTGAACCAGTCCGTCGTGGTGCACGCCAATGTCTACGAAGGCTCCGAAGTTGGTGATGTTGGTCACTATGCCGGGCAGCACCATCCCTTCCTCCAGGTCTTCCACAGTATGCACACGGTTGTCGAAGCTGAACTCCTCCAGCTGCTCTCGTGGGTCACGTCCCGGCTTCTCCAGCTCCTGCATGATGTCGGTAAGCGTGGGCAGTCCCACCTCGCCAGTCACAAAGTCTTTTATGTTGATGCTGGCGCGTCGTTCCTTCTGTTCTATCAGCTCTTTCACGGTGCATCCCTGACTGCTGGCCATGTGCTCCACCACTTCGTAGCTCTCTGGGTGGACGGCAGTGTTGTCAAGCGGGTTTTTTGCTCCGGGAATACGGAGGAATCCGGCACACTGCTGATAGGCAGCGGGCCCCAGTCGCGGCACCTTCTTCAGCTGTGCTCTGCTGGCAAAGGGGCCGTGCTCGCGCCTGTAGTCCACTATGTTCTTTGCCAGTGTGGGGCCTAGTCCGCTGACATATTGCAACAGGTGGCTGGAGGCGGTGTTGACATTTACTCCCACCAGGTTGACGCAGCTCTCCACCGTCTGGTCCAGCTGATGCTTCAGCTTTGTCTGGTCTACATCGTGCTGGTACTGCCCCACACCGATGCTCTTGGGGTCTATCTTCACCAGCTCGGCCAGCGGGTCCATCAGTCGGCGGCCTATCGATACAGCTCCGCGCACCGTCACATCCTCGTCGGGAAACTCATCGCGTGCCACCTTGGATGCCGAATAGACCGATGCGCCGTTCTCGCTTACCACGAAGACCTGTGGTTTCTGGCTACCGGCCTTTGGCTCCCGTCTGTCGGCCAAGGGCCATGAGTCTAATGCCTCTTCCACAAACTGTCGTGTCTCGCGGCTAGCTGTGCCGTTGCCTATGGCAATGGCCTCTATCTGATAGGTGTCAATCATCTGCTGCACATGAACGGTGGCCTGCATGCGTCTGTTCACTGGTGGATGGGGGAAGATGGCTTCATGGTGTAGCAGGTTGCCCTGTGCATCCAGGCACACCACCTTGCAGCCAGTGCGGAATCCAGGGTCTATGCCCATCACACGTTTCTGCCCCAGCGGTGCTCCGAGCAGTAGCTGTCGCAGGTTCTCGGCAAAGACGTTGATGGCCTCGTCGTCAGCCTGCTGCTTGCTGATACCAGCAAACTCGGTCTCTATGCTTGGCTTGAGCAACCGTTTGTATGAGTCTTCTACAGCCTCGGCCACCAGGTGTCCCGACTCGTTGCGGTTTCTCACCCAGTGTTGCTTCAGTCGGTCTATGCACTCCTCGTCATCGATAGGGTCTATGCTCAGCCTGAGTATTCCCTCGGCCTCTCCGCGCCTCATGGCCAGCATTCTATGGCTGGAGCATCGGCGTAGCGGCTCATGCCAGTCGAAGTAGTCGCTGAACTTTGCTGCCTCGTCGCTGTCGGCCTTGGCCTTCACCACCTTTGAGGTGATGACGGCCGTGCGCCTATAGCTGCCCCTCAGCTGCTGTCGCGAGCGCTCATCCTCGCTGATGGTCTCTGCGATGATGTCCAGGGCACCCTGCAGTGCATCGTCGGCTGTCGCCACGCCCTCACAGATGAATGCTGCTGCTTTCTGCCGTGGCTGTGGCTCACGCTGCAGCAATATGAGCTGTGCCAATGGTTCCAGACCGTGTTCGCGTGCCACCTGAGCCCTTGTTCTGCGTCGAGGCTTGTAGGGCAGGTAAATGTCTTCCAGCTCGGTGGCATCCCAGCACTGGTCTATGCGCTGCTGCAGCTCCGGGGTGAGCTTTCCCAGGTCGCCAATGGTGCGCACCACGGTCTCTTTGCGCTTGGCAATTTCCTTGAGACGCTCATTCTCGTCGTTGATGGCTGCTATCTGCACCTCGTCGAGGGCACCGGTACGCTCTTTCCTGTAACGGGAGATAAAAGGAATGGTGCACCCTTCCTCCAGCAGAGTCAGGGTGTTGCCCACTGCCTCAATGTTGAGGTTAAGGTTCTGGGCTATTATTCTTGCAATGGCTTTTGTTTCCATACTTTTTTTGAGTTAAGAGTTCTTCGACGAGCAAAGCGGCAGAGCCGAGCGAAGAATTAAGAGTTCTTTGCGGAGCAAAGCGGCAGAGCCGAGCGAAGAGTTTGCTACCGTAGCAGGGTAATCATATCTTTCATCTATCATCTTTCATCTATATCTTTCATCTGATTAGTTTCATATATTCTTCATAGCTGATGTACCTACCGCCCATGGAGCGCAGGTGAGGAGTCTCCAGCTGGCAGTCAATGATTGTTCCGCCCAGGGATTGAAGCGTTTGTGCCAGGAAGATGAGTGCCGCCTTCGATGCACTAGGTTCCAGAGAGAACATGCTCTCGCCGAAGAATGCCTTGTCTATGTTCACGCCATAGAGTCCTCCCACCAGCTTTTCATCATGCCACACTTCTACACTGGCGGCAAAGCCCTGGTGGAATAGTCGGGTGTAGGCTTCTATCATGTCCCTTCCCAGCCATGCACCTTCCTCATTGATGCGCAGGTGGCCGCACTCGCCTATCACCGCATCGAAGGCCTGGTTGATGCTGAACTTGTAGATGTGCTTATTAAATAATGTGCGCATGCTGTGGCTCACATGTATCTCATCGGGAAAGATGACAAAGCGCTCTTTGGGGCAGTACCACACCGGCTCATACTGGTCACGGAAGGAAAACCAGGGGAAGATGCCGTTCTGATAGGCCAGCAGAAGCCGGTCTACGCTGAGGTCGCCCCCAACGGCAAGGCATCCGTCGTCGTCGGCCAGCGATGGATCGGGAAACCACAGTCTGTTGTCAAGTTGGAAAACCACGCTTTTTGAGTTAAGAGTTAAGAGTTCTTCGACGAGCGAAGCGGCAAAGCCGAGCGAAGAATTAAGAGTTATATGAGTTTTTTAATGTTTCAATTCTTCAATTTTTCAATTCTTCAATGGTGATGCTACCTCCTTTCTTCAGGCTTCCAAAGAGAATCTCCTTGGTAAGGCGTGTCTTTAACCGCTGGTTTATCACCCTGTCCATCTCGCGTGCTCCATATTCGCGTGTGTACCCCTCCTCCAGCAGCTGGTCGAAGGCATGGTCTGATAGCTTCAGCTCCACCTGTTTTGCAGTGAGCTTGTCTTGTAGCTCGCGAAGCTTCTTGCGCAGAATGAGCGATGCCATGTGGCGGTCCATGTCGTGAAATACCACGGTGCCGCTCAGACGGTTTATGAACTCTGGCTTAAAGGTTTTCTTCACCTGCTTCAGCATGGCTTCACCCCTCGACACGCTGCCCTGGAATCCTATGTTGGCCTGTCCTGCATACTGTGCCCCGGCATTGCTGGTCATAATGACGATGACATTGCGGAAGTCGGCTTTCCGTCCCTTGTTGTCGGTGAGGCGTGCATAGTCCATCACCTGCAGCAAAATGTTGTATATGTCTGCGTGAGCCTTTTCTATCTCGTCGAACAGCAGCACGCTGTTGGGCGAGCGGCGAATGGCGTCGGTAAGGAGTCCACCGTCGTCGTAGCCCACATATCCGGCAGGCGAGCCGATAAGTTTGGCCACGGTGTGCTTCTCGGTATATTCGCTCATGTCGAAGCGCAGCAGCTCAATGCCCAGCTCTCGTGCCAGCTGGCGTGCCACCTCAGTCTTACCCACGCCGGTAGGTCCTACGAAGAGCAGGCTTGATAGTGGCTTGTTGTCGTCGGCCAGTCCTGCCCTGGCCATCATCACAGCCTCTACCACTTGACTGACGGCCTCGTCCTGACCGTATATCTGTGCCAGCATGCGGTCTTTGAGGTTGAGCAGTTGTGCGTTCTGGTCGTCGTCATCGTCCTTCATAGCCAGCGAGTCCACCTTGCAGGTCTTGGCCAGCACCTCGGCGACGAGAGCCTTTGTTACTACAAGCGGTTCGTTGGCGTTGGTCGCCGGTTCAGCTTCGAGCTTTGCGCCTGCCTCGTCGATAAGGTCGATGGCCTTGTCGGGCAGGAACCGGTCGTTTACATACTTTGCGCTGGCACTGACGGCCGTCTCTATGGCCGCATCCTCATAAATGCAGTGGTGAAACTCCTCATAGCGCGGGCGCAGTTGCTTTAAGATGTTGATGGTCTCGTCTACGCTGGGTTCCATGATGTCTATCTGTTGGAAGCGGCGTACCAAGCCCTTGGAGCGTGAGAAGTACTTGTTGTACTCCTCGTAGGTGGTAGAGCCTATAAAGCGCAGGTTACCGTTCTCCAGGTAGGGCTTCAGCATGCTGGAGGCATCCATCGAGCTGTCGTGTATGGCTCCGGTGCCCACCAGGTTGTGTATTTCGTCTATGTAGATGATGTTGTTTGGTGCTTCCGAAGAGACGCCTTCCATTATCTGCTTTATGCGCTCCTCGAAGTCTCCCCGGTACTGTGTGCCTGCCAGCAGGGTGCCCAGGTCGAGCATGTACAGCCGGCTGCCCTGTAGTCGGGTCGGCACCTTGCCTTCGTTGATGAGGGCCGCCAGTCCCCATACCAGTGCCGTCTTACCCACGCCTGGCTCGCCCACGTGCAGCGGGTTGTTCTTGTCTTTGCGGCATAGCACCTGTATTGTACGTTTCAACTCTTCTTGCCGTCCTATCAGGGGGTTGCGCTGTTCCACCAGGTCGTTCATGCAGGTCACCAGCTTGTGCCATGCGGCGCGCTGCTCGTGCTCCTCGCTCGTGTCTTCAATGTCTTCCCATTCGTATGAGGTGATGAGTGCCGACATGAATTCCGACTCTTTATCGCCCAGCGACTGCCGTAGCAGGTAGGTGGCCCAGCAGTCGTCCAGTTCCAGCAGTGCACGCACCAGATGTGTGGTGTCAAGCCTGTTGGCACTGCTCATTGCCACATGGTTGTAGGCATTCTCCATAAGTCGTACCATCAGTACTGACAGTTCGGGGAAGAAGTAAGGGTCGGCAGGCATCACCTCCATCTCTTCCAACTTCTTTTTCAGCTCGCTGTGCAGCGTGTGGTAGTCGGCAAACATGCACAGCGATTCGTAGAATGCCTGCTCGTCGAGCAGCACGAAAAGCAGGTGTTCGGGTGTGATGAACTCGTGACGGTGGTCTATGCTGTATTGTTGTGCCCGCAGCAGCAGCTTGTTGCAGCGGTCTGTCTGATTGCTCTCTGGCATGTGTGTCTTTACTCCTTTCTCATTTTTCCGGTTCGTAGGACAGCCGCAGCGGGAATCCCTCTTCGCGTGCCATGCGGGTTGCTTTCTGCACCTTCGACACAGCGATGTCGTAGCTGTAGACACCCACTATGGCCTTGTCGCTGCGGTGCACCTGCATCATGAGCAGCTCTGCATCGGATTCACTCTTTAAGAAAACCTCTACAAGAACCTTCACCACGAACTCCATGGTAGTGAAGTCGTCGTTGTAGATGTATACCTTATAGCGTCGTGGCTCTTTCAGGTCTATCCTTACGCGTTCTTTTATTGACGATTGTTCCTGTGGCATAATGTGATGCAAAGGTACGAAAAGTCGAGTGAAATACAAAAGAAAAATGCGTTTTTCTTTTTATTTCCGCGACGCAGTAACTTCGGTGAAGCCAAAGTTAGAGAAAAAACTGAGAAAATACAAAGTTTTTGGGAAGATTAACAAATTATCGTGTGGTATTGACGGCTCTCTATAAAATTGGGTAGTATAGATAAAGCCTTACCCCATGCAGGATTCTACCCAGAGATAGTCAGAACTTAAGTTCTGACATTGCAGAGATAAGCATTTTTCTCATATCTTCCATATTTTTTTCGCAGTTTATTTAAGTTTTACCCTGTTTTTGGTTATAATTCAAAAAAAAATTCGTATCTTTGTAGCGTCC
>CAMYZK010000160.1 GCA_947303825.1 uncultured Prevotella sp.
ACACTGTTGGGGGTGCTGAAGAAATCTAAGTCGTTTCAGCTCTTCGGTACTTACTACCTCCATTGTAGCCGCCAAAGATGCTTCTTGTCGGTGTTTGTCCAGCCATTCCCCTGTGGCAAAGAGTTGAGCAGGCCTGAAGCCTGCTTCTATAAGGTCGCCCACCACCTTGGGGCCTTCTGCCACAAATACACCTTCGCGCAGCCTGTGTTTCTTTTGCTCCAGTTGCTTTATATATTTTATTAGGTTCCTGCTTATTCCCATGTGTTTCATGTTATGACGTTAGATGCGTTCAACCTGTTTTACACCTTTGACCGTACGTAGTTTCTTTATGAGCGCCTCAAGTCTTGTGGTGTCTCCCATCATCACAACAAGATTGCCTCGAAACAGACCGTCGTGGGAGTCGATGTTGATGCTTCGAAGCACCAACTTCTCATCTTTTGAAATGATGCTGGTAAGATTGTTGACAATGCCAAGGTCGTCATTGCCTATGACGCGAAGAGTTATCTGGTATTGTGATGCCCCTTTGCCGCTCCATTTCGCTCTAACAATGCGATAGCCAAAACGCCGGTGCATCTCAGGGGCATTGGGGCAGTCGGCACGGTGAATTTTTATTCCACCATTGACAGTGACAAACCCAAAGACAGCATCGCCATAAATTGGGTTGCAACAATGTGCAAGCTGATAGTCTACGCCTTTCAAATCCTGACCAATGACCAGCACGTCGTCGTTGACGGGCTGCAAATTGAAGTTTGAGGTCTGAAGGCTAAACTCTTCAGCTGAGCGAATTTCTGCTGAGGGAACCTTGTCGCCTTGCTGCACCTCAAGGTATTTGTCTATGACAGCCGAGACATCGAGCGACTGATTAGCCAGGTCTCGATAGAAGTCACTAGCCTCCTTGTAACCCAGCTTTTTCATGGAACGCATCATTACAGATTCTTCCATGTCAATCTTTCGGTTGCGGAATTTGCGTTCAAGCATCTCTTTAACTAAAAGGGCCTCCTTCTGTTGTGTTTCCTTGAGAGCCAGACGTATCTTTGACCTGGCTCGTGAGGTCTTCACAATATTGAGCCATTCCGGTTTGGGGCGCTGGGTAGACGAGGTTATGATTTCTACCTGGTCGCCCGAGTGTAGCTCATGCCTGAAAGTTACCACTCGGCCATTTTCGTCCTGTTGCTTCTCGTCGGCATAATGGATGCGTGCGCCGGTACACTGACTACCAACCCTCGAGTGGATGTGGTAGGCCATGTCAAGAACAGTGGCACCCTTGGGCAGCTTCATCAGGTCTCCGCGTGGTGTGAAGACGTATATCTCGTCGTCGTATAAGTCCATGCGGAACTCATCCATTGCTGTGAGTCCGTCTTCAGTGTTTTCAAGCATTTGGCGAATACTGTTGAGCCATTCGTCCATTCCTCCAGCATCGGCTTTCACCCCCTTATATCGCCAATGGGCAGCAACTCCTTTCTCGGCTATCTCGTCCATGCGCACGGTACGAATCTGGACCTCTACCCATTTCTGTTCCGGTCCCAAGACAGTGATGTGTAGGCTCTCGTAGCCGTTTGACTTAGGCACGCTAAGCCAATCGCGCATGCGTTTTGGGTTGGAGGTATACATGTCGGTGATAATAGCAAATGTCTTCCAGCACAGCTGTTTTTCCTCTTCAATAGGACAGTCGATGATAATGCGTATGGCAAAAAGGTCGTAGACGCCCTCAAAGTTGCATTTCTGCTTCTTCATCTTCTGCCAAATAGAATGTATACTCTTAGTCCTACCCTTCATGTGATATTTCATCCCTGTTGCTGAGAGCTTATCGTTTATGGGATGAATAAACCTCTCTATATAAGCATCGCGAGCGGTCTTTGTGGCATTAAGTTTTTCTTTGATATGGTAGTAAGCATTATGCTCCAGATATTTCAGAGAAAGATCTTCAAGTTCGCTTTTTAGTTTGTATAGGCCCAGCTTGTGTGCAAGTGGAGCGTAGAGGTATGCAGCCTCCTGTGACACTTCGCGTTGGGCGATAATGTTTTCGGTGTCACGTATCTGGCGCATAAGGTTTACCCTGTCGGCTATCATTATGAGAATAACTCGCATGTCTTCAGCAAAGGACAGTAGAAGATTGCGGAAATTATCTCCTTGTGTGCGTATGAGACTTGTGTGGTCGACACAGACTACGGGACTTTTTTTGTAGAAATCGCGTATGCGGTTGAGGCCATGTATAATATTGCTTACTGTGGAACCAAACTGCTTCTCAACGTCGTCAATGGTTAGTATGACACCGTCAACGCATGGCTGGAGAATGACAGACAGAACGGCATCGCGTCGCAGACCTATCTCTTCAACAGCCAGCAAGGACGTTTGAAGACTCCTTACCACTGGGTTGAGGCCAAAAATGTCACGCTTAAGGCGATGATCGCCTATCGCTTTAAGGATATGTTCTCGCAGAAGACGCTCGTCATCCTCTTGAAGTGTTGATGAAATGCTTTGCAGGAGTTGACGGTAAAGTTGTATGGCTGTGGCCTTCTCATCAGCAGGAAATACTATCATTTCGTTCATCTTTTTTGCATATTTAATTGCAAATGTACAGATTTTTATTCTGATGGCAAAATATTTTGAAAGATATTTGCTTTAATCAGAAAAATGTTGTATCTTTGCACATCTTAAATAATAAAACTTGATGAATTAAGTCTTATGACTGACGATAAAACACAACGTCCGGCAGAACAACAGCGAGATATGGGCCAAAGGCAGATGGTGCATGACGAGCAGCAACCTGTTCAGATGCAGATGCAGGCACATTATGCAAATGGAGTGTCCTGTCCCAAGTGCGGTACCATAAACGAGCCGGAAGCAAGATACTGCGCATCGTGTGGAGCCTTGCTGCATACGGGTTCTTGTCCCAATTGCGGCAGTGAGCTCGACCCAGATGCCGATTTCTGTGAATCATGTCACCACTATATCCGGCCCGACGTATGTTCTTTCTGCGGAGCAAGGTTCAACGAGAATGACCCATACTGTCCAGAATGCGGCTCGCCAAGAGGTGGTATTGTTTGTCCTACATGTTTCACCCTTAATGATTTTGCTTTCTGTAAACAATGCGGGCAGCCACTTACGGAAGATGCCAGACAAATAGTTGAGCAACTGCGCAGACATCCTGACTATCAGCAGCTTGTCAGAGTGGCAAGAGAGTACAATGAGCTGCAGATGCAACTTCCATATTCCAGCGATAGCGACATGATGAGTGAGGAAGCTAGCATTCTGCTTAGAGAGCGAGTGCTGAAATTGCTGGCTCAGGACCAAGGTATACCAGAACCTGTTATACCTAAACCAAAATACCCTCGAATGTCGCAGGAGGATCTTAATAAGCAGAAGAAAGAAAAGCTTGAGCAGTTGTCAAAGATGCTCGACAGAATAGCAATATCGCCGTCTTCATCTCCAGCCAAGGTACGCAACTATGCCATGGCACAGAAACCTGTTGGCGTAAGACTGGCATGGATGTGTAACTACAAGAACGCCCTTCATTCCAGCCCGTGTGGATGTGCAAAACCGCAGTTGGGAGGGAAATGGATTATTCTGGGGCACAATACTAACCAAGAAATCAAGGACGATAAATAAGCAATGGCCGACGACATTCTTTCTACAATACGTCAAGGGAGTAAAAACGCTCCTGGGCAGGGAGTCATTAACGAAAGTGCAGACTACGATACCACTTTGGTAAACGAGCGCACTATGCACATTGATGCTATGCCCAAGGCAGGAACACAAAATGCACCAATCACTCTACGTCCAGGAAGAGACTTGGCCTCTAATGATTCGCAAGGGGGGGCTAAGTCTTTTGTCTTGAAAGGTGATACTTATGAACTGATAAAGACACTGAGTGAGAGTTCGGGTGAGGCACAAGTCTTTCTTGTTAAACGAAGCGGCGAAGAGACAGAATATGTGCTCAAGGTGTACTATCCTAATTTCGACATCAATAAGAAATTGATGCAGGTAGTCCGCTCTTTTCAGTTTGAAATGATTGTTGAGCTTTACGACTATGGCAAGACCTATGTAGATGGTAAGCACAGGTACTATGAACTGATGGAGTATCTCAAGGGGGGAACACTGCGAGATGTGAAGTTGGAGGGAGATATAAACCGCTTCAGACGTATAGCGTTGCAGTGTGCAGCAGCCCTGGCCTACTGTCATTATCATGGCGTTCTGCACAAAGACATTAAACCAACCAACTTCTTCTTCCGTGATAACGAGCAGACGCAGGTCGTGCTAGGCGACTTCGGCATCTCGGCATTAAGGGAGGGAGATGAAAAGACCTTCCATACAACTCAGGCCAGAACACCAATATATGCTGCTCCAGAGATGTACACTGACGTGATAGACGGTGTAGTGGAAATTACCGAAGCTGCTGACTTCTACTCGCTGGGAATGACACTTTTCGCACTTTGGTTGGGAGAGAATCCGATGAGCTCTAATGAGCGTATCATGATGAAGCAGAAAAGCGAAGGACGGTTGCCACGCTTAGGTGAATTGCCCGACAACGTGAAGATGCTCATACAGGGCCTTACTGCTGTGAACCAGCAGGGTCGTTGGGGATACGAACAGGTAGAGAAGTGGTTCCAAGGTGAGGATGTGCCTGTTGACCTGTCCTCGCCTTTCCTCAAATACAAGAGCTTTATTGTCGACCCAGACAAAAACCTTGTTGCTGAAAATGTGCATGAGTTGGTGCCGTTATTGGCCGAGCGTGAGAAACTGGGTATCAATTACCTTTACAACGGTCGAATAGTATCGTGGTTGGAAAATAGTGGAAACACAAAGCTTTCAGATTTGGTCAAGGATATTGTAACGAACAAATATCCCGTAGACAAGAAGGCTGGATTTATGGCTGCGCTATACACTATGGATCCAACATTTCCATACCGAGATGTACAAGGTGTGACATGTGATGATGTTCACAGCGTGGCATTGTCGTTGCTTACCAATCAGGAAAAATACACAATGCTGCTCCGCCACCCTAATGACTCTCTATACCTGTGGCTAGAGTCACATGTGAAATGTGATATAGAACGCCTTAGGTCGTATTTTGCCGATGGAGTCGATAATAGTGTTGCTGTGCTGCGCATGGTTTACGAAATAGACCCGGAAATCCCCTTCCTGTCGCGTCATCCGTCGTCTACTGTTCACGACATAGTACATTCCTTCGGCTATTCTAATCCTACGGAAGAAGACTGGATGGCCTTGTGCGACGGACGTCTTCTGTCATGGATGTATTCGCATGAGGACATGATGGCCTGCGAGTCTCTTCGTATTCTCACTAAAGACCAGCCTTATTCCAGGCAGTTGGCATACAAGGTGCTGTACAATCTTGACAGGGATGCAGCCTATGACCTTCGCGATGCTCATTCGCCCGAAGGCGTAGGCGAACTACTCTCACACCAGCTAATGCAGGCCGAGCATCTTACTGCTGATGACTTTGCCATGCACATGACAGAGTATACAGATCCAGAGGGACGTTTCTTCTATTATGCCCAAATACACGGATGGCTCGATATTATGAACGAGGCCACAAGGTGTTTCGACCTCAACTCACCAGAGAACCGCGACCGTATAAGTGCATACGACTTACGAACAGCCCTCTACCGCTTCTGCAGGATACTTGGTGCAAAACCAGCCTACCTCTTGCCTAATGGCACGGTATTACAGGACGGACGCAGCATGGACTTGTCATATACTTCTCTTATACGCACAGAGTTGCGCAACGGTACATTGGCACAGTGGATGTCGGTATTCTATCATGAAGACCCGACAAACGATTTTGAGGAAGAGTACAGTTACGAAAGAGAATTGGAAGAGTGGATAATGGCTCTTGGACGCCTGGATAACACTCAGCAGTATTATCGCAGGTTTACCAAAGCTTGTGAAGATACCAAGTCTAGAGTGGCTATGGTAAGGAAACAGTGGATGCGGGCACGTGCAAAAGAGAAAATATGGAAGTACGTGTTCTACGGGGTTTGTGCTGTATGGATAGCCTTATTACTCATTTTTGGTATAACAGGACGTAGCTATCTTATGGGCCATAAACTGCTGACCATTGGCCTTCCGCTTGGTGGAATGAGTGCAGTGATAGTAGGTGTAAGGGCATATTTCAAGGGGTTCGGACCCACCATGTCTGTTTTGCTGGGAGGTCTTGGCATGCTGTCGGCCTTTATACCTATATATATAATGTCGTATGTTAATGATAATAGTCCCGGC
>CAMYZK010000161.1 GCA_947303825.1 uncultured Prevotella sp.
GGATACTGGGCTTCGATGTGGTGAACAGCGGACTGAGCATGAAGATAGACGTGCCGTCGCGACAGCTCATCTTAACAGACAGAAGCCATTTGTTCTGCCGTGAACCGAATACAGAGCGGTTGCATTACAAACTGTCGTACCATGTGCCGTATGTTCAGATTATACCATACGGACGTAAGCGCGAACAAGTGAGGGTGGACACAGGAAGCCGACAGTTCTTTGCCATGAACAAGGAGAGCTTCGACAATCGTCCGCTCTCTCTCGACATGTCTCTGGAGGGACTGTCGGTGGGCCGTCATGCCACTGGCCATCATGGGGTGGAGTCAGAGTCGGAGGTGGCATTCCTTCAGCTCAACAACCTGCGGGTAGGTGGCTATTCCTTCAGCGACATACACACCCTTACCACCTTGGGGAGCTCGCACCTTGGGGCACGTCTGCTGCGCTATGGGGCAGTGGCCTTCTGCCCCCGCCACCGCAGCATGATGTTCCAGCCTGTAAGCCTTGCCCAACCCTGTCAGGTGGGCAACCGACAGCTGGAGATAGCCTTTGTAGCCGATGCCCACCAGCGACCCCAGGTGGGAATGGTGTGGGAGCAAGGCGAACCTTACCGCCTAGGCTTCCGCCAGGGTGACATCATTGAGCAGATAGACCATAAGGAGGTGAGAACGCTAGGCGAGTTTCTCAGGTGGCCGTTCATTAGAGGCCGCCAGTATCTGTTTACGCTCAGAGACCGTCAGGGCAGGCGACATGAAGTGAGATGGGTGCGGGTGCCTGCTGACTCAGGAAACTAGCATGTCCCATACGGCAATGATGTGGCAGATGCTGCCCGCCAGCACGAAGAAGTGGAACACGGAGTGCATGTACCGTTTCTTATTGAACGAATAGAACAGGGCACCGGTGATGTAGCACACACCTTCGGCGATAATCCATACCACGGCAGCTGTGCTCACTGTGCGTAGGAGCGGTCCGAAAGCTACCATCACCGACATTCCCATGAGCACAAAGCATATTGTCTCAAGGTGCGAATGCTCTTTCAGCCTTATCAGGCTGACAATGGTGCCTGTAATAGCACAAAGCCAAACAAAAGAAAAGAGTCCGTAGCCCCACCATCCCTCGCTGCGCATGGCAAAGAGGGTGATGGGTGAGTAGCTGCCTGCTATGTGCCAGTAGATGGCGGCATGATCCCAACGGCGCAGACGTTCCTTCCACCGTGAGCGGAGTGGCAGGGAGTGGTAGACAGTAGAGCTGACATAGCTGGACAGCATGCCGAAGAGGTAGAGCGACACGCCGATGTCGGCCCAGGCACCGTTGGGTATGGCAAGCACTAGAAGCACTGTGCCCAAGACAACACCAAGCGCGATGCCGGCGGCATGCGACCATGCATTCCACTGTTCCTCGCGCTTGGTGTATCGTATCATCTTTTGAGTTAAGAGTTAAGAATTAAGAGTTAAGAATTAAGAGTTAAGAGTTAAGAGTTCTTCGACAAGCGAAGCGGCAAAGCCGAGCGGAGAGACTTTTCTTCAGTAGCCCCGAAGGGGTAACAGACCACAGGCAGGGGTGAAGCCCCTGTTAAGAGTTAGTCGTCGGCGAGGATGAAGTCTAGCTGGCGTCGCTCCACATTAGCGCGTGCCACCTTAATGCGGATGGCATCGCCCAGCTGGTATTTCTGGTGATGGCGTCTGCCAACTAGCTGCATGTTACGCTCGTCGAACTCGTAGTAGTCGCCATCCAGGTCGTGCATGCCCACCAGACCCTCGCAGTGGTTCTCGTCAATCTCGCAGTATATGCCATACGACTGCACACCGCTGATGTGAGCATCGAACTCCTGGCCCACCTTGTCGGCCATGAACTCCACCATCTTGTACTTTATCGAGTCGCGCTCGGCCTGTTGAGCCGTCTGCTCCATCTGGCTGGAGTGCTCGCACATCTCCTCGTAGTGATCCTGGTTGGCACTGCGCCCTCCCTGCTGATATTTCGTCAGAAGACGGTGCACCATGGTGTCTGGGTAACGGCGGATAGGTGAGGTGAAGTGTGTGTAGTAGTCGAAGGCCAGTCCGTAGTGACCAATGTTATGAGTAGAGTATTTGGCCTTCATCATGGCACGCAGGGTCATTGTCTCCACCAGTTTCTGCTCACGCTCGCCCTGTGCCTCCTCCATCAGCTTGTTCAGTCCACGGGAGATGGCTCCCCGCGTTCCGGTAGTCTTCACCTTGTAGCCAAAGGGGGCAAGAGCCGTGCGCAGTTGTTCCAACTTCTGCGGATCGGGCTGTTCGTGAATGCGGTAGACAAAGGTCTTGGCGGATTTTCCGGTTTTTCCGGATTTTCCAGATTTACCGGATGTTCCGGCATTTCCAATGTGTTCTGCCACGGTGCGGTTGGCCAGCAGCATGAACTCCTCGATGAGCTGAGTGGCCAGGGTAGACTTCTTGAAGAAGCAGCGGGTGGGATGTCCTTTCTCGTCGACATCGAAATGCAGCTCCTCGCGGTCGAACTTCACGGCGCCATTGGCAAAACGACGCTCACGCAGCTTCTGTGCCATCTCGCTGAGCGTGCGCAGCTCTTGGGCGTAGGGGTCGGCATGGCTATTCTCATTCCTCTTTCCGCCTTCCTCTTTCCTCTCCAAGATCTCCTGCACCTCCTCATAGGCATAGCGCCTGTTGCTCTTGATAACGGTGTGTGCCAGGTGCCAGTCCTTGATGTTGGCATCCTTGTCAAGAACAAAGATGACGCTGTAGCACAGCTTCTCCTCGTCGGGGCGCAGTGAGCAGATGAAGTTGCAAAGACGCTCGGGCAGCATGGGTATGGTGCGGTCTACCAGGTAGACGCTGGTGGCACGCTGCTGTGCCTCCTTGTCGATGACAGAACCCTCGGTGACGTAGTGCGACACATCGGCAATGTGGACACCCACCTCGTAGAGTTGAGAGTTGAGTGTTGAGGGTTGAGAGACTTTTCTTATCGACAGGGCGTCGTCGAAGTCTTTGGCATCGGCGGGGTCGATGGTGAAGGTGAGCACATCGCGGAAGTCCTCGCGGCTGGCAATCTCCTCCGGTGTTATCTCTGCACTGATCTTGTTGGCGGCCTCCTCTACGCGCTGCGGATATTTGTAGGGTAGGTCGTACTGTGCCAGTATGGCGTGCATCTCGACATCGTTGTTGCCCTGCTCGCCCAGCACGTCGATGACCTCACCCATGAGGTTCTTAGACTCTGAAGATGGCCACTGTGTTATCTTTACTACAGCCTTCTCGCCAGTCTTGCCGCCTTTCAACTTCTTCTTGGGTATGAGAATGTCGTGTGCGAAGATGTTGCCCTCGGTAACGAGAAAGGCATAGTCTTTCTCCACCTGCAGGATGCCAACAGCCTGGTTATGCTTACGTTCGAGAATCTCGGTTACGATGGCCTCCTTGATGTGGTTCTGTCGCCGAGCCATCATCGCCACGCGCACACGGTCGCCACCCATGGCACTCATGGAGTTGCGCTCGGAAACAAAGATGGGCTTTCCGCCGTCGTCGGGCATAAACGAGTTCTTGCCGTTGGCCTTGCGAATGAATGTGCCCTCTTGCACCTGTGTCTTCAGGTTAAGACGGTAGGTAGAGTTGTCTACCTTGCTCAGATAGTCGTCCCAGGCCATCTCGTCCATCACGTCTACGGCAAGCATCTTTGCCGGGTGGGTGTTGAGCTTGAGGGCCTTGAAGATGAACTTATAGTTCAGTGCCTCCCCCGGATGGGCTTGGAACAGTGCCTGTACTGCATCGGCAACCTGTCGCTTAGAGAGACGTTTTCCTCCTTTTTTCTGTCCCATAGGATAATAGTGTTTTAGTTTAGAAAAGGAAAGGGTCAACTTGTCGTTGCAAGACAGATGTCACGCCAGACAAGTTGACTCTTAGGTTTTTAGTGTTTTTGCTATATACAAAAAACGATGCTATCTTAAATAAGGCCTAGCTTGTTGCCTGCTGCGATGACACTAATGACACCAATGGCTGTAAAGATGAGGCCGATGATTGATAGAACACCCATGAATGTGAACAGCGAGCGCAGGTTGCTCAGGCCTGTCTCCAGCTCGTTGTCATCCTGGCTGGCAACGGCTTTGTTGATATGGCTGTTGAAGCTAAATGACATCAAGATGGGATAGATGTAGATGGCAGCAATGATGATGTAAAGTAAGCCTGCGCCAAACTGAATAGACATGATTTTTATGCCCAGTATAACTACCAAGGCCATCATGATAGCAGCAATGATTGCAATGATTTTTGCCCACTTTGCAGCCCCTTGGATATGATACAGGCCTGCTCCCTTAATGTTTAGTCCTTGTTCCATAATGTTTGATTATAAAAGTTAAACAATTCAAATTTGATTGCAAAGATATAAAGAAAAAACTAAATAACAAAAAAAATCGTAAGAAAATTACTACCTTTGCACTTTATTTCAAAGATTAATGTAGTAATGAGGATTTTGGTCACAGGAGCCAGTGGTTTCATTGGCTCATTCATTGTGGAGGAGGCCTTGCGTCGTGGTATGGAAACATGGGCGGCCATGAGAGGAAGCAGCTCTAAACAGTTCTTGAAAGACGAAAGGATAAACTTCATTGAGCTGAATCTCAGTAGCCAGCAGGATCTGGAGCGTCAGCTGCAAGGTCATGAGTTCGACTATGTGGTGCATGCTGCGGGGGTGACAAAGTGTCTTGACAAGAACGATTTCTTCCGTATCAACACAGAGGGGACAAAGAACCTGGTGCGTGCGCTACTGGCACTAAAGATGCCTCTGAAAAGATTCGTATATGTGAGCTCGCTCAGTGTCTTCGGTGCCATACGTGAGAAGCAGCCCTACGAGGATATACGCGAGGACGATACACCACAGCCCAACACAGCCTACGGCCGCAGCAAGCTGGAGGCAGAGCAGTGGCTGGATGCTTTGAGCGAAGAGTTTCCTTACGTTGTGCTGCGTCCAACGGGTGTCTACGGTCCTCGTGAGCGCGACTACTTCCTCATGGCCAAGAGCATCAAGCAGCACAGCGACTTCGCTGTAGGATTCAAGCGTCAGGACATCACCTTTGTCTATGTGCTTGACGTGGTACAGGCGGTGTTCCTGGCATGTGAGAAAGGACAGACTGGCCGCAAGTATTTCCTCTCTGACGGAGAGGTATATCAGTCTACTACCTTCAGCGACCTCATTCGCGAGGAGCTGGGCCATCCTTGGTGGATACGCATAAAGGCCCCTGTTTGGGTGCTGCGTGTGGTAACGTTCCTAGGTGACAAGTGGGGACATATCACTGGTAAGATTACTGCATTAAACAACGACAAGTATCACATACTGAAACAGCGCAACTGGAGATGTGATGTAGAGCCGGCCCGTAAGGAGCTGGGCTATGAACCTCATTATCAGTTGGAGGAAGGTGTGAAACTGAGCATAAAATGGTATAAGGAGAACGGATGGCTGTAAGGAGAGTTAAGAGTTAAGAATTAAGAGTTAAGAGTTCTTTGCGGAGCAAAGCGGCTAAGCCGAGCGCTTGGACGATCCAAGCGGCAGAGTTGAGCGGTCGCCTACGGCGAGTAAGAATAAAGAATTATGTAGCCCCGAAGGGGCGAAGGACCACAGGCGGGGGTGAAGCCCCTGATAAGAGTTGGAGAAGAAAGAATTATACTTGTTTGAGAAGGTCGTACTGCTTTATGCAGTATTAACACTGCTGCTTATGGCGGTGCTGTGGGGGCGTCTGGTCTGTCCTGGTCAGATGTTGCTGCTTAGGGTGGGAGCTGTATCTATGACCATTGCATTATGGCAGCTATATCGCTGGAAGCCATCTCGCCTCATGATGTTGCTACGTGTGGTAGGTCAGCTGGTGCTGTTAGGCAGGTGGTATCCTGACACCTACGAGTTCAACCGTCTTTTCCTGAACCTCGACCATGTCTTTGCAGGATGGGAGCAGGCTGTCTTCGGCTGTCAGCCGGCACTGTTGTTCTCGCAGAACTTTTCATCGCCAGTGCTCAGCGAGCTGTTGAGCATGGGCTATGTGAGCTATTTCCCCATGATAGGAGCTGTGTCTTTCTACTATCTCTGGAAACGCTTTGACCGTCTGGACTATTGTGTCTTCGTCATACTGGCATCGTTCTTCCTGTTCTACGTCATCTTCATCTTCCTGCCCGTAGCCGGACCGCAGTTCTACTACGAGGCGGTGGGGTTCGACAAGATAGCGCAAGGACACTTCCCCAACTTAGGCCACTATTTCCTTCAGCA
>CAMYZK010000162.1 GCA_947303825.1 uncultured Prevotella sp.
GAATGCCAGCCTGTCACGCTGGAGGTCACGAGTTCGAGCCTCGTACGCACCGCAACCGAAGCTCATTGATTATACAGATAATCGATGAGCTTTTTTAACTTTCAAAGGATATGAAGAAAGGAATAGCCCTAATGATTCTGTCTGTGCTATGCCTTACGAGCATGGCGCAGAAACGAACTCTTTCTGCTACGCTTTATAAAGAGTTCAAACCGTCGGTCGTTACTTTTGCCGACGGACACAAGAGTAGGCAGTCGCTCACCAATGTGTTCCTTAAGAACAGCTCGCTGCTTTTCCTACAGGGCGAATACACCATGGAGGCTAATATGGACAATATTGCTGCTGTCGAGTTTGCCGACAAGAAGTTTATTGCCATCAACAAGCAGTTGGCCTATATGGTAGACTCCGTGGGAAGCAATGCCCTGTACTGCATAGAGCTCTTCGATCAGGATAGCTATGAGCGCAACCTTCGTAACAATATCAATATTTCCAATCTTCAGCTGGGAGAGCAGATAAGCACTTCCACTGTCGACATGAACAATGAGGAAGACTACAAGCTACCTGTGTTCAAGCATTTCTATATGCTGCTCGACGGAAAGTTTATAAAGGTGCATGAGCGTGAACTGGGACGTAAACTGTCGAAGGATCAGCGTACCATGATGAAGCGTATAGTGTCGTTGCCAGACTTCAATTGGCAGAACGAAAACAGCCTTATGACACTGTTGAAGGTCATTAGCAATTAGTAATTAGTAATTAGGAGTTAGGAGTTCTTCGTAAGCGAAGCGGCAGAGCCGAGCGGAGAGACTTTTTTTGAGATACTTTTGTTAAGAGTATGACAAACGGACAACTGCTTTGGGTGGATGATGAAATGGAGCTGCTAAAGGCTCACGTAATCTTCTTACAGAAGAAAGGCTACGAGGTGACTCTCGTTTCCAATGGTACAGATGCCATTGACCTGTGCCAGGAGCGCAGCTTCGACCTTGTTCTGCTAGACGAGCAGATGCCTGGACTGTCTGGACTGGAGACGCTTCAGCTCATTAAAGAGCTTTCGCCTGCCACACCTGTCGTGATGGTGACAAAGAGTGAGGAAGAGAATATTATGGAGCAGGCCATAGGGCAGAAGATTGCCGACTACCTCATCAAGCCCGTCAACCCCAACCAGATACTCCTTACGCTGAAGAAGAATATTCATCGGCGTGCCATTGAGACCGAGGTGACACAAAGCCACTACCAGCAGCAGTTCCAGCAGATTGCAATGCAGATAATGGAATGCCGCACCTGGCAGGACTGGACAGATATATACAAACGGCTAGTGCACTGGGAACTTCAGCTCAGCTCTACAGATTCGCAGATGACGGAGATGCTGGCCATGCAAAAAGAAGAGGCCAACATAGGCTTTGCCAAGTTTGTAAAGAAGAACTATCTGGGGTGGATTTGCGGTGATGCCCATGACACGGCACCGCTCATGTCTCCGCAAATATTCAAGAACAAGGTCTTTCCCCTCCTTGACCAGGGAGAGAAAGTGTTCCTTGTGGTGCTCGATAATTTCCGCTACGACCAGTGGCGCATGCTTGCACAAGAGATGGGCGAGCAGTTTGACATAGAAGAGAACCTTTACTTCAGCATCTTGCCTACCGCTACGCAATATGCGCGAAACGCCATCTTCTCCGGGCTTATGCCCAACAAAATTGCCGAGATGTTTCCTGATCTGTGGGTTGACGAGGATGAGGAGGAAGGGAAGAACCTCAACGAGGGACCGCTCATCCAGACTCAGCTAGACCGCTACCGCCGTCGCAACTCTTTCTCTTATCACAAGATCAATACATCGGCCGAGGCAGAGCATCTTATCCAGCAGATGAACGCTATGAAGAAAAACGACTTGAATGTCGTGGTGTTCAACTTCATAGATATGCTGTCGCATGCACGAACAGAGAGCCGCATGGTGCGTGAGCTGGCCAACAACGAGTCGGCTTACCGTAGCATCACCCTGTCATGGTTCCGCCATTCGGTTATAAGCGACTTTTTCAGAATGCTGGCGCAAACCAATTGCCGCATCATCGTTACCACCGACCACGGGTCCATACGCTGCACCAAGCCTGTCAAGATAATAGGCGACCGCAATACAAACACCAACCTGAGATACAAGCTGGGCAAGAACCTAAGCTACGATTCAAAAGACCTGTTTGTTATCAAGGACCCGCGTCAGGCGCTGCTGCCATCGCCCAACATCTCTACCAGCTATGTGTTTGCAACGGGCGACTCGTTCTTTGCTTATCCCAATAACTACAATTACTATGTAAGCTATTATCGTGACACCTTCCAGCATGGAGGCATCTCTATGGAAGAGATGATAGTGCCACTGGTTACGTTAACAGGCAAACAGCGGTAAACACCCCCATCTCCTCTTCGGCCAATCTCCCCAATGGCCAATCTCCCAAACGACCAATTATTTACTCGTAACGCATGGAGCGTGCCGGATGAATGCGCGACACTAAGTAGCTTGGCCCTACTAGTACAAGTACGCTGATGAGGAGTGTGGCTATATTGAGCAGCACAACGAGCAATATGTTTAGTTCCATAGGGGCTTCGCTCACGTAGTATGTCTGAGGGTCCAGGCTCACTATGCCTGTTGCCTGCTGCAGTAGCACTATTCCTATGCCGAGTATGTTGCCTATGAGCAGTCCCTTGCCTATGATAAACACTGAGAACCATAGGAATGTGCGCCGTATGGAAGAATTTCGCGCCCCAAGGGCTTTCAGCACGCCAATCATCTGAGTGCGTTCCAGTATAATGATGAGTAGTCCGCTAATCATGGTGAAACCAGCCAAAGCCACCATCAGTCCAAGAATAATCCACACGTTGATGTCGAGCAGGTCAAGCCATTGAAACACGGTGGGTAAGCCTGTTGGACAGGCACGCTAACCAAGGTGTTTCCCTGTCCGTCCTGTCTGTTGCCGCGCTTCAATGCTTCCGACACATTATGGTCGGTCTGACTTATTTGTTCAAAGTCGCTGACAAGTATTTCCGCTCCCGAACAGAGGTCTCCCCTCCATGCGTTGCGCTGCCGGGCAACGTAAAGGTCGGTGATACAGAACACATCGTCGAAACGCTTCATGTTTGTCTGGTACACGCCACATATCTTATAGGCTATACGTGTAACCTTCTCGCCTATGAAATATGCGTAGACAATGTCGCCCGTCCTGAGTTTCAGCTTGGAGGCCATGACTTGTGACACCACGAGTGAATAAGGGTGCTCGGCAGAGTTTGCTTCTCCCTTCAGCGGGTTCACATCGCTGAACTGTGGCAGCTCTCCCTCTATCAGGTTGTCGGCAAGGAATCTGGTGTCATATTCCGGACCTATGCCCTTGAACATCACCCCAAGGAAGTCGCTGTCGGTCTTCAGTATTCCCTGTGCTATGGTGAAACGTTCTACATGCTTCACGCCCGGAATTCCCTTTAGCACTTGTATCATGCTGTCGCCAACGGCAATAGGCATGTCGGGGATAGGGGGCAGCGACTGTGCGTTTATGATCTGTATATGACTGCCAAATCCCGCCACCTTGCCACGGATGGTGTTCTTGAATCCCAAGACCACTGCCACGGTGACTATCATCACAGCCAGCCCAATGGCCACACCCAGGATGGCAATGCGAATGGCCGGGCGACTCACCTTGCGGCGGTCACCGTTGTTACCATATATTCTTCTTGCTATGAATAAAGGAAATGATGCCATTTCTCATTTCTTATTCAATCACCCTTCCAGGATAAGCCTCAAGAGCTTTCTGTAGTACTACCAGTGCTCGCTCCAGGTCTTCCTTCTTCAATACATAGGCTATACGCACCTGGTCGCGCCCTGCTCCAGGAGTGGTGTAGAAGCCGGCAGCAGGGGCCATCATTACGGTCTGTCCCTCAAACTCAAACTCACTGAGACACCATCGGCAGAACTTTTCGGCATCGTCGACGGGCAACTTTGCCACGGTATAGAAGGCCCCCATCGGTATGGGCGAGTATACACCGGGAATGCGGTTCAGACCATCGATAAGGCATTTCCTACGCTCCACGTATTCATCGTAGACATCACGCAGATAGTCTTCGGGGGTGTCGAGAGATGCCTCGGCCACAATCTGTCCGATAAGGGGAGGAGAAAGACGTGCCTGACAGAACTTCATCACTGCCTTGCGCACCTCCTGGTTCTTGGTAATGAGGGCACCGATGCGTATGCCGCATTCCGAATAACGCTTGGACACAGAGTCGATAAGTATCACGTTCTGCTCAATGCCTTCCAGATGACAAGCGGAGATATATGGCGAACCGGTATAGATATACTCGCGGTACACCTCGTCGGAGAAAAGGTATAGGTCGTATTTCTTCACCAGGTCACGTATCTGGTTCATCTCGCGCCTGGTATAGAGATAGCCCGTGGGGTTGTTGGGGTTGCAAATCATAATGGCGCGCGTGCGCTCGTTTATCAACTCCTCGAACTTCTCCACCTTAGGTAGCGAGAACCCCTCGTCGATAGTCGTTGCGATGGTGCGTATCTTTGCGCCGGCACTGATAGCGAATGCCATGTAGTTGGCATAGGCTGGCTCTGGCACAATAATCTCGTCGCCAGGGTTGAGACAGCTCAGGAAGGCAAAAAGCACGGCTTCACTGCCACCGCTGGTTATGATGATGTCATCGGCTGTTACCTGAATGTTGTACTTGGCATAGTAGCCCACCAGCTTCTCACGGTAGCTCAGGTAACCCTGCGACGGAGAATACTCCAGTATGCTGCGGTCTACATGCTTAAGCGCATCGAGTGCCACCTGCGGCGTGGGCAGGTCGGGCTGTCCTATGTTCAGGTGATAGACACGCGTGCCGCGCTTCTTGGCAGCAGCAGCCAGCGGAGCAAGCTTTCGTATGGGCGATTCGGGCATCTCAAGCCCTCTGACAGATATTTCTGGCATTGGAATTTGTTTCCTGTTTTACTTTCCGCCTGGCGGAAAACCGTTTTCTTTAATTTGGGTTTTTACCAATCTTTTTTTGCGGCTGCAAAGGTACGAAAAAAAAAGGCGTTTTGCAAGTTATTTGATGTTTTTGTTGGTTTGTCGCATAAAAATCGTACCTTTGCACCCGATGATTACCGAACAGGAAAGACTATTCAAGCAACTCAACCAGCGGTTTGTGAAGGCATTTGTGCAGTATGGCCTCCTGGCCGATGGCGACCGTGTGCTGGTGGGACTCAGCGGCGGCAAGGACTCGCTGCTGCTCACCGAGCTGCTGGCACGAAGGGCACGTATCAGTCATCCGGCGTTTACCGTAGAGGCTGCCCATGTACGTGTTGACAATATTAGGTATGAGACCGACACGTCATACCTGCAGCAGTTCTGCCAGGAACTTGGCGTGTCTCTGCATGTGATAAGTGCGCACTTCGACTCTACTCCTCCCGCCTCTCCATCGTCGTCGGCCATTGTAAAACCCAAGCCGCCGTGCTTCCTCTGCTCGTGGACCAGGCGCAAGCAGCTGTTCAACCTGGCACAGCAGCTGGGGTGCAACAAACTGGCACTGGGCCACCACCAGGACGACTTGCTGCATACGGCCTTGATGAACCTGCTCTATCAGGGACGCTTCGACACCATGCCACCATGCCTTGCCATGAAAAAGATGCCGCTACAGATAATACGCCCCCTGTGCCTCATTCCCGAGAGCCTTATTTCCAGCTACGCCTCCTTGTGCCGATATGAGAAGCAGCTTAAGACCTGTCCTTACGAGCATGACACCAACCGTACTATGGCACGCCAGCTCTTCGAGCAGGCCGAAAGTCTCAACCCGGAGGTGAGGTTCTCGCTATGGAGTGCTCTTGAAAGAGAGGGAAAACTCAATGCGGCAACCTGACAATGGCATGCTCTCAATAAATCAAGCATTCGTGTAATTGGCATGGCTCCTGTTCACTTATCAAATCCTACCTTATAGGAATGTCAAGGGTGAACGTCGATCCTTGCCCCAGGCTGGAGACGACGGTAAGCGAGCCACCCAGGCTGGAGGCCATGGTGCGGCAGGTGCTGAGGCCGAGGCCGGCACCTGGAACGAATTCGTCTACCTTAAAGAATCTGTCGAACACTTGTTCCAGCTTGTCTTCGGCTATGCCTATTCCGGTGTCTTTCACCCAAACGCTTATGCGTCCGTCAACAGGTGTGTCGTAACCTATTTCAATGCTTCCGCTATCAGTAAATTT
>CAMYZK010000163.1 GCA_947303825.1 uncultured Prevotella sp.
TCTTAACTCTTAATTCTTAACTCTTAACTCATCAAGCGCCCTCCACAGAGGGTCATCGGGCAGAGGAGCCTCAACCACAATATCCTTGCCCGATACGGGATGTACCAGCTCCACCCGTCGTGCCAACAGCGATATGCTGCCGTCGGGGTTCGACCTCGGCGCCCCATATTTCAGGTCGCCGCGAATAGGCATCCCCGCCGCTGCAAGCTGACAGCGTATCTGGTGGTGGCGGCCTGTCATCAGCTGCACCTCCAGCAGCTGGTAGCGGTAGCCCCGTGCCAGCAGGCGGTAGCACAGCTCGGCTTTCTTCGCTCCAGGCACCTCCCTGTCGTGTGCGTATGCCTTGTTCTGCTTCTCGTTGCGTGTGAGCCAGTGTGTCAGCAGCACAGGCTCTGCCGGGCATGGCTTGTCGGGGGTAAGGGCTGTTATGGCCCAGTAGGTTTTGTGTACCTTCCCTTCAGCAAACATGCGGCAGAGACGCGTCAGTGCTTTCGACGTGCGTGCAAAGACCACCAGCCCGCTAACAGGCCTGTCCAGGCGGTGGGCCACACCTAGGAACACATTGCCTGGCTTATGGTATTTCTCCTTAAGATAGTCTTTTACGGCATCGCCCAGCGTAGTGTCGCCTGTCTTGTCGCCCTGCACTATCTCGCCGCTCCTCTTGGCAACTATTATTATATGGTTGTCCTCGTAGACTACTTGCATTCCTGTCTTAAGATGTTTATTCGCGCTGCAAAATTACACATATTATTCCGAATTACCGCAGAAGTGTGTCACAAAATACAGCAGTTTTTTTGCATAACGCTTGTCTGTTACCGATAATTTGCTTACTTTTGCACAAACAATCCGAAACAATTACACTAAGAGCTAACAAATTGACATGACAAGAACTGTTTCATTCATGAGAGCCATGCTCTTCTGTGGCATCCTCATTCTGAGCACGACCAAGATGTCTCTGCCTGCCTTTGGCGCAGATAGTGAGACCATCAACGACCAAGTGGCCCGACAGAAAGAAGTGGACAATGGCGGAAGCGGACGCTACCGTGCCATCGTCGTCAGCGAGAAGACGCTGCCCAACTTCACCGTCTATCGTCCCCGTAATGTTCAGTTTGCTGCTCGTCGAGAGGGTCCGTTGCCCATACTCATCTGGTGCAACGGTGCGTGCTCCGGCTCCTCCATCGGATATGAGCGTATGCTCAACGAGATGGCCTCGCACGGTTATGTAGTGGTGGGCATCGGTGCTTTTGAGATGACCGACGACGAGCGCGAAGACGGTGGTTCCGACGAGAAGATGGTGGTTACAGCCATCAACTGGCTGGTGAAACAGGAGAAGCTGGCCACCAGCGACTATTATCACGCCATCAACGTGAAGAACATTGCCCTCTCGGGACATTCCTGTGGCGGAGCACAGGCCCTTGCCAACTGCGCCAACTCACGTGTGAAGACATTGCTCATCATGAATGCCGGCATGGGCGGCATGTCGATGGGGGGCGCCTCACCACAGTCGCTCAACTCGCTCCACTGCCCCATCATCTATATGACGGGAGGCACGGGCGACGTGGCCTACGAGAATGCGAAGATAGACTTCAACAACGTGAAGAAGCAGGCGGTCTGGGCCGACCTGTCCGATGCCGGCCATGGCGGTACTTATTGGAATCAATATGGCGGTGAATTCGGCAAGATGGCCCTGAAATGGATGGACTGGCATCTGAAGGGATACAAGCAGAACGCCCGCATCTTCCTCAAGCCAGACCTGAGAGGCTTTTCCAGCAAATGGAGCATGAAGACACGTAACTTTACAGCAGAAGAGAAAGACTATGATGCACCTTTTACAGATGTGGAGACCCACACCGACAGCGTCTTCAGCCGAGCGGAGGCCGACGGCATCTTCGACTTCGGTGCCGACATCAGCTCTCTGACAAAGGAGACCAGACTGGCAAAGGCGTTCTACGACCGAGAGGGGAAGAAGCGGACGCTTATGCCCATCCTGAAGGATCAGGGCATAAACAGCATCCGCCTGCGGGTGCTGGTCAGTCCGTCGCCCTCCGACTACAACCTGTCCTACGCCAAGACGCTGGCCACCACAGCAAAGAACCAGGGGCTGAACATCATGCTCGACCTGCACTACTGCGACTGGTGGGGCGACAATGTCAAGCCCAAGTCGTGGAAAACACATACGGAGGAGCAGCTAGCTGCCGACGTTGCCAAGCATACGGCCACTGCCGTGAAGAGCATCAATGCCACCGGCAAGCTTCGCTGGGTGCAGACAGGCCATGAGGTTGACCACGGCTTCCTGTGGGACGAGGGCAGGAACACCAAGGCTTTCGTTAGCTTCATCAATGCTGCCTACGACACCATCAAGACCATCAACCCCGAGGTGAAGACCATCATCCATGTGAGCGAGTGTGTGGATGCCCAGTGGCTCACCGACTATTTCGACACGCTGCAGGTGGCAGGGGCAAAATGGGATGCCATAGGTCTCTCTGTACACGTGAAGGCATCGGCGCTGAAGCCCGACTCGCTCATAAAGAAGGTGGCCGAAAATGTCACGATGCTCAAGGAGCGTTACGGCAAGCCTGTGCTCATCGTGGAGACAGGCTATTACAACGACCGCGCATTGGAAGCCAACCAATGGCTGTGCAGCTTCCTGCAGCTGCTGTTAGAGGCCGGTGCGTCTGGACTGTATTATTGGGAGCCAGAGCTCACCGACGACTACGACATGGGAGCCTGGAACCCCGTCTCGCGCAAGTCGTCTATCGCCCTCGATGCTTTCCTCGGCCTGCGCCATAGTGAGGGAGCCCCCGATGCCATCCTGTCTGTGCCGAAAGACAGCCACTGCGACACTACGGAGTATTACACCCCCGACGGTGTCAGAATAGCGCAGCCACAACGGGGCCTGAATATTGTAAGGCAAAAGAGAGACAACACCGTCCGTTCATACAAGGTGTTGAAAAGATAGACAACAGAGCGCGTCAGTGTTTGGCAAACGCTAGTAGGCCAGCACGTTCCACAGCTCACGGATGTACTGCTCTGGGTTCCACCGGTTGTGAAAAGTCCACAAGGCAGTCACTTCGTGATATTCCGGGCTGTTGGGAGCCAGGTTCAGATTGTCGTTCAGCCAGCCGCTTTGTCCGCCCTCACGCCGGTTTCCGTAATAATAGGTGCGCTGGCCCAGTGGACAGGGGTCGAGCACCTTTCCTTCCAGTGCCATCTCTTCTGCCGTACGTCCCTTATAGGCATGTTCAATGTTACAGTCTAGAATATTCTCCGACAGCTTGCAGTTGACGATGTAGAACTGTGAGTCGTGATGATAGCGGCCCAGCGGTGTGGCACTCTTTGCGTCAAACTCCGAGTTGGTGACCACCAGTTTCTTGTCGGCATCGCCCCGCCCGTCATGCCATAGTATGGCCCTGCCATCACCAAAGAAGCGGCAGCGTGTGGCATAGCACCAGCCACGGGGACAGAGAAAGTCTACGCCGGGGCAGCGCAGAAAGAGGTCGGCATGATAATACATACCCCCCTGTTGTGCCCACAACGACAGTGCGTCGTTCCCGTCGGCCCATATATTGCTGTTCAGTATGATGGTCCGTGTAGCCGTTCCGTAGACTGCCATCTGGTGTTTGGTATTGCCTGGCTCAACCACTGTTCCGTAGTTGTTGTATATCGTCAGTCCGCTGATGACGCAGTCGTCGGCACCCTCTTGCAGTACCACCACGCCATGGTGTACAGGCTGACCACGATACTCCTTTATGGTGCGTGTCTCCTCTGTCTCGGCCAGCACGATGCAGGTGCTGTCGCGCTGCTCACCCACCAGCACGATGTTCGGGCGGTCAATGATGACCTTCTGCCGGTACAGCCCCTTGCGTATGAAAATCTTATAGGGCTTCTCTGGCTTCAGGGGAGCCTGCTCGATAGCATCCTGAATGCGCTCACCGGCATTTACCACGGCATCAAAGTCGGCCTTGTCCTTCACCGGCTGCCTGAACATCACTATGAGTCCGTTCTCGTTGGCCCCCTTGGTGGCCAGGCTTACAGGCATCTTGTGCTGTGGGTCGTGTTTGTCGGCCCACTCATTATAGAGAGCATACAGGTCGGCGGGCCTGTCGCCGAACCAGGCGTAGCCGTTGCGACGCTCATGGCCAATATCCTCCAGGCGTCGTCGCGGCAGTCCGTCGCGGTCGCAGACGTATGGCTCGCAGTATTTCAGGTCGTAGTAGCGTGCCCATATCGGCTTAGCATGGGGGTCGCTCACCAGCCGTGTGTCGCCTTCAATGCTTGCCCATGGCCCATGACGCTCTATGCGCAGCCCCGTGAGCTTGTACTTGTCAAACCACGCCATGGCCGCGTTCACGGCCTGCTTCACCCGCATGTCGGGCTTCGGAAGCGACATCAGCAGGCGTACTATGCCTGCACTCTCCATCGAGCAGTACGACGGCAGCTCGTATGCCCGTGCCGGTGCCGGCTCGTAGGTGTCGCGATAGTGCTGCTGGCACCACACCGTGAGCCGCCCGTCCCTGTCGTGCATCTGTGTCTTCAGTATGCACTCCACACCCTTGTCGAAGGCAGCCATGCAGCGGCGGCGCAGCTTCTTGTCGGCAAGCCCGACGTAGGGGGCCGTCTGCTGCGCAACGCTGCGCAGCAGGTTCATAGTGTTCACCATCGCGTCATCATTATAAGTGATGTGTATCTGGTAGCCGTGCATCTCCGGCCAGAACTGTGGCCATCCTCCATTATCATACTGACCGCTCAACAGGTATTCCACAGCTTTCTGAAAGCCCTCCCTATAGCGTTCGTCCTTGGTAGCCTGCCACAGCCGTGCCAGGTAGAGCATCTGCATGTTCGTAGCACCGTTGTCGGTCGTCGAGTCGTCGCGGCGCGCTTTGTCTTTCAGCACCTTGTCGCGCTCTTCGGCAGTGAGTGGCTTCGCCATGTTGATGTTCTTTGGCCAACCGCCCGTCACCCTTTGGTAGAGCAGCACCTGGTCGCCAATGATACGTGCCTCCTCGCTCTTGTAGAACTCATCTTTCTCCATGGTCGGCAGACGTCGGTTGCTCCACCGCGACGGCTGTGCCCCTGCTGTCAACACAGCCATTATCACCAAGAGAGATGCAGTAAGTTGTCTTCTCATTTCTGTTTTAGTATTTAGTTTGTTTGCAACATGGTGGCAAAGTTACGAATAAACGAGCGAAACGCAAAAGAAAAACACATTTTTCTTTTCATTTCCGAGTGCCCTGAATGCTTTCGAAATCCAAAGGTTCCTTATGTCCACACTAGAATCCTTCTCTTCCATCTCCGAGACTATCAAATAATTCTTTCCATTTATCTCCGTCCATACTCTTCTTCCTGATTCCTTCTTATTTCTTCCATCTCATAATAGTATGCAAAATTCGGAATTGTTACATTTATCCAGAGAGCGAGAAGAGTCACTACTACCAGGCTTGGCTATCTTGATACCCTTCTCCTCGCAGTCAGCCCATGAGTACAGGCCACCATGTTCGATAATCGACTCGAGATTGTCTCTATCAGTAAAGTGATACAACTTTGTAATCCTGCCTTCTTCGAGCACCTTTTCGTACTCCTGCCAATTCGCTTTCTTGTTCATAGTTATTGTTGATCAAATAAATTCTGTTCTATAGTCTCTACTTATGCCTTCTCAGCCTTTACCTCGCCATAGGGATAAATCCCTTCTGCGTATGCCTTTATCAGCGAAGCGTGCGACAGAGGTTTCCTGGCATTCTCCACATCCGCATTCGTATCATAGTCCAGCAGGATGATGGTCTTTCCACTATTGCTGGCAGCCCTCAGTCGTTCGATGATGTCAGCCACCTTATGCTCCAGCACCCACTTGTAGGTGGGGATATAGATCTGCTTGCGAGCCTCAATATAGCCTAACAGTTCCTTGCCATTCACCCCTTTGCGATGGCCCAGAGGCTTGCCGAATCGACTGACAGTCCGCTTCAGCCCTTTCATGGTGTCATTCTGGAAGAGCGACACATCCACATCAGCGCCATCAAATACCTTCAATCCCTGCCAAATAGCCTCCACGCAAGTGGCCGTATAACCATCGCTGAATGGCACTGGTATACCACCATGAGGATAGAAAGGGCTCAATTTCCTCAGTCCATCCTTAGCCCCACTGGTCACATCCGCCAGTATCGCATCCGGATATTTCTTCAATATCGTGGCAGGCTTCTTCCGTTTCGACTC
>CAMYZK010000164.1 GCA_947303825.1 uncultured Prevotella sp.
CCGTCAAGGTAGATGGTGGCAGCCTTGCCGTCGATAGTTACTACTACGTGTTTCCACTGGCGTGTAGGCAGACCTGTGGGGCAGTCCAGGATACGCTCTTCGTCGCCGTTCTTCAGTGCAAGCCTCATTTTTGCAGTAGAAGAGCTACTGGTGGTGCGTGGGGTGAGGAAGATGTAGTGGTTGGTGTCGTAGCCGAAGTCGAAGAGCCGCTGCCAGGCACTGGTGCCGTTCATGTTCACCCACATAGCCACAGAGAGAGCCTCCTGGCCTGCAGGCAGTGTAGGCAGCTGTGCATACTGGCTGTTGCTGAATTTCAGCGACTGTGTCCCCTGCTTGCAGTCGTCGGTCCATGTGCCTGTCTTTGCCAGTGCCATGTCTCGTTGGTGTCCGCTCTGGTCGGTAGTGATGCCGTCCATCGTCCATCGTGCCATCATGGCCTTTGTCTTTGGTGCCGATGCATACAGAACGTCCGATGCTTCGCTAATGTTCTGTGCCCTGTCTACTGCCTTTACCTTATACAGGTACGGTATTCCCAATCGGCAGGTGTTGTCAATAAATGGTGGCATGACGTTGCGTGCAATGGTGTTCCATTGAGGGGTCTCACCAAATTCGGCTCTTAGCACAATGTAGCCGGTGAGGTCGCTCTCTGCACCCTTGTCCCAGTTGAGGCTGACGGCAGCAGGCAGCTGTGTTGACGATAGGGACGTGGGCTGTGCGATTGGCCTCCGACTGCTTGGTTACCTGGGTTATCTTCGACGACATGCCGTTGCCGGCCGAAGCCATATAGAGCGCACTCTCACGGTTGCGTATGTAGTAATAGCCGTCGCCGGCATACTGCAGGTACCACTGCTCGTTGCTCGATGGCTTGTCCTGGGTCCATGCAATGATGCTTGCAGCCGATGTCGAGAAGTCTTTCACGTTAAGGCGTATGGACTGATTGTTTGCCGACTCGATGTCGAAGAAGCTTAAGTCTCCGCCTGTGCGCTCGCTGTTGCAGGGGGTCAGAATCCATTGCTGCTGTGGCTTCTTGCTGTAGTTCTGCTGAATGATGTCGCTGCCGCTGGCGGTATATGCCACCGATCCTCCTGTCTTCTTGTTCACCAGATGGTATGTTCCGGCAGTGATAGGTGCAGGCGGCACATCCTCTCCCCATGTGATGTCTACCACCCGTTCGGCATTGGTCTGCCCTTTCTGGTAGCCAGTACCTCCGTTAATCACCATGCGCCACTGTCTGCAGGGACCCTCTCCGTCGAAGTAGACATCTCGGTCAACCGATACAAACCTGTAGCTGGTTGTCTTGGCCTGCCGCTCCGATGTTCCTATGAACGCCTTAGCGCGTCCGTTGTCGTGGCGATATACCGAGGCTGCCGTCCAGTTGTTGCGGTGCTCACCGTAGGCCAGTCGCTCGCCATGTCTGCTGATGTCGCAGAACTCTCCGCGTGCTCTGCTGTCGAATCCCCACCAGATGCCTACGGTCATGCCGTACTCCAGTCCTATCATGGCCTCTGCCACATTGTGCATCTCGTCGGCATATCCCACCTTTCCGTCTTTTTTCAGCTGTTCGAAGAAACCGGCAAAGGTGTCGAACGAGCCTGCCAGCTGGTGGGTGTTGCCCCAGTCATACCAATTCTTTCCACCGGTATACCATTCCAGGGCCTTGTCGTTGTTCAGAGTGTTGCCTCCCACCATGGCAATGGTGTCCATGCGCGGGTACTGCTCTTTCAGTATCTTGGCCACCTGCCACTGCTTCTGCGCTGTGGCTCCTTCTTCATTAGACCAGTAGTCGGGCTCGTTGAAGGGAGAGATACCTATGATGGGGTGCTTAGAGTTCTTCTGCATCCAGTGCACATGGCTGTTTATCATGGCAGCCCAGTGGTCTATGTCACAACTTTTGTTTTTCACAAAGTATTCGTCGGCTCCTGGTTCCTGGTCGGCGGTGAAGACCAGTGGCAGTGTGGTGCTTACCCGGCTGAAGATGGTAGACCTCTGTCTCAAGACGTTAATTATCTCACTGTTCAGTGCAGAGTCTTTGATGAGGGGTTTGTTGAAGCGGAATGCGGTACGTCCTATTCCGATATTCTCCTTGCCCATGTGGTTGATGCCTTTCAGCAGGTTCTGCTCGTTTATCCAGGCCTGGTCCAGTCCCCATGTAGGCTGATAGCGCACTCCTTCCTTGCTGAGGTCGAAGGTAAGGGTTACATCGGCCTTGTCTACAACTTGTGCCGTGGCAGGGCAGAGTGTACATGCTGCCAGTGCAATGCTCAGTGCTGTGCGTCTCATTTTGTTATGTGTTTTGTTGCTTTGTGGTTCTTTACTTTAATGTAGATGCCTGCAGGCTTCTTGTCGGCAGCCTTCTGTCCCTTTAGTGTGTAGAGGGTAGCCTCACTGTCCGAATCGTTGAGTATGCCGTTGACCGATGCCTCAATATCTTCCTCGGTAACACCTTCTATCGGCATTGTCTCTCCTGTCCAGCTTTCAACTATTGTTACGGGTTTGCTTGCCGAGTCGCTGAACTTACGAATGAAAGCTCTGAAGTTGCCTATTGCGGGTCGGTCGGTCGAACCTACCTTTTGCCATACTCCGTTGGTCAGCGCGAAAGCACCGGCAGGCACACTGCTGCTAACCTTGAAGAATCCTCTCAGGTTGAATGGTCCGTCATTGCGTTTGGTGGTCTTCTCGCCATTCTCCATGAAGTATGCCACGTTACTGTCGGCCTTGAAGACGAATGGTACTCCTGCCTCAGTCTGACTGATGGGCTGCAGGCATAGCGACTTGCGGTCGGCTGTTATGGCCACGATATTGTAGAATGTGATGCCTGGAGACGGTGTCACGGCGTAAGGCAGGCATGCTACGTCATACTGTCCTGCAGTCACCTCTCGTCGGTAAAGTGGATGGAAGAGCAGGGTGAAGTCGGTGGCCGCCCACCATCCTTCGCGGTGGTCGCCTTTCGAGCTGGTGCCTCCCAGCTGTCGCCAAGCCAGGTCGGTGGCTCCCTGTTTAGAGCCTTCGAAGCCTATGGTCACACTACCGTCCTCGTCAACGTATAGGGGCAGTGTGACGAGTTGCTCCCATGGGTCGGTGTTGGGTATGTCCATGAGGTCAAGTGTCAGTGTGGGCGATGCCAGCGAGTCGGTTCCGTTGGTGATGTATCCATGTTGGTCGCTCAGGCAGTAGTGCTCGGTGGTGGCTAGGCACAGCAGGGCATAGAGCCCATGTTCCATATTGTCTATCTGCTGGCGTATGGCCATCGTCTGGTTCTCGTTGCCGGTCTTCTCTATGTTCCACCAGGCATTCCAGAATGTCTTGCCGTCCTTGTTGTTGATGCGCTGGTCGCCTCCCTGGTAGGTACCCGCCTTTGTCTGCCATCCTGATGTGGACGCAAAGCTGGGGTTCTTCACCTGGCTTTCAGCCGTTTCCATCATCATGAAGGCATTATATTTGTCTTCCAGTTTGGTTAAGGCATCTTTCATCAGCGACGGGTCAGGCTGGCTTTGCAGTGACTCTGTCTCGTCGCATGCAGCAATAAGCTCGTCGCGGCCGGGGAAGGCATATTTCGCAGTCAGTATTCTTGCGTTCTGGCACAGCTTTTTCATCACTGGCATGAAGTCTATCGTCAGGCAGATGTCGCTTTCAAGCTTTGTCAGGCTTTCCAGCTCATGCTGTTTCGAGTCGTAGTTGGTGGTCAGTGCCTTGTTGATTGCAGTACCTAGCTCAGGCATGTACGCAGCAAATGCCTGTATGCGCTGCCTCAGTTTGTCGGCACCGTCGGCTATTGCCTCGTCTTGGTTTTCGAAAAGCTGGCAAATGGTGATGTTGTCGAACTGTGCCTTGCTATTCAGCGAACGGAATCCCAATATGGCAAAGGCGTTGTCTTGGCTGTTGAAGGTGCTGAACTGTGTGTTCCATGCCGACCCAGCCTTTGTAAGCGATGCAACTGCCTCTCCCGCTGTCTTGCCGTCGGTACTGAGCAGCAGCTGGCTATAGCTGTTCACCAGGTTGCACACGGTGGCCGAGAAGTAGTAGTCTTTCTGTGGCTGAAGGGCGATGGCAGTCTTCACCGACATCTCCGACTCGATGGTCGAGGCGTTGCCCAGGCTCTGCAGGTAGGGGGTGTCGTCAACGCCTCCTCCTTTGGTCACCTGGAACCATGGCTGTCCCAGCTCGTTGCCCTTGCCGTCGGTCCATCCCTTGGCTTGCATGGAGAAGTCGCCGTTTGTCAGTATGTTACCGCCCAGGTACATGGTCTTTCCATCGATGGTGATGGCATCGCCTGCCTCCACGTTGTCGCTGGCAGCCATCACAATGTTCGAACGTTTCAGGTATCCGTTGCCGTCTTTCTCGGCAACACGGAACTGCCATCCTGTCCTTGCCTCAATGTCTCTTACAATTTGCAGCCCCTCCATTTCTATGTTGTTGCCGTCGGCATACAGGTCGGCAGCCACCTCCCATGTCTTGCCGCCGTCCTTGCTGCACTCCAGGTTGATGTATTCGTTCATCTCGCCGTTGTACTCATACCAGGTGAAGTCGGCGCTGTTAAGCTTTTTGTCAAAGTATATATCCAGGTCTTTCGGGGCCTGCTGCTTAGGCAGTTTCGGTACGTAGCCCACGGTGCCCTTGTATGCCAGCCCACCGTCCAGCTTGGCATACATCTCGCCGGCGGGTGTGAGCTTGTTGTTGTAGTATAGCTTCGAGCAGTTGGCCTCGCTGTTCCAATAGAAGTAACGCTCAATGTAGTCCCAGTTGTTCAGCTGGTTGCAAATGCGTTGCACGGCATCGCGATTCTGTATGAGTTGCCCCTGTGTAGGATTGTCGCGGTTATCACCTGTGGCTACGCCGAAGATTCCGTTGTTGTTCCACGATGCACCCCACACCCATTCCGATATCCAAATGGGCCTCTGGTACTTGTCTACCCACTGCGTCTTGAAGCTCCACTCGTTGAACGAGCTCTCCGGCCAGTAGCAGTGCAAGTCAATAATGTCGCAACGCCATCCTCGGGCATCTATCGAGTCCATAAACTCTCTCAGGTGACCCAGCGAACCGTCGTGACTGGAGGGCGAGCATAGTCGCATGCCTGTAGCCATGAGGAACTCCCAGTTGTCCAGTATCTGCTTTACCGTTTGTGGGTGGTCGTCGGCCGAGTTGCCTGGCTCGTTGTTTGTCTTCAGATGTGGCGAGTAGTTCACCTTTCCGCACTCTTCGGCCGAAGGCCAGTTCTCGTATATATGGTGTGGCACGCACTCCGCGTTGGGCAGTCGGCTCTCGCCCAGCGAGAAGCTATAGCACGACGTAGCGTTGAGCGCATCTACCACATTGGCTCTCGTATCGTTGGCCAATGCTGGCTTGCCTGCGTCATACCATTTGAAGATGCGGTACGACGATATGCTCCTGTCCAGCACTATCGGCATCTTTGCCACTTCCAGATCGGCATCGGCAGCAATAAAACATCGGCTGTAGCCCCTTCCTTTGGCTTTCAGCGAGAAGGTCACCATATAGCCGCGTTTCAGCTTGAACGAGCGTATGCGGTTGTTCAGCTGCTTGTCGGTCAGTGTGTTCATAAAGCCTCCGTCATTGTCCAGACCGAAGTTGTTCGCCGATTCGCCCTCGAAGTTTGGTTCCGAGTAGACGGTGAGAGGCTTCGTGCTGTTGCCGTAGGGCAGAATTATACATCCCCGGTTGTAGAGCTTCACCTGGCAGTTGGTGTTGTTCACGGCTTGGACACCGTTTATCTGCACATGTCCAGCAAGGAGCTTTGTTGCCGCTGAGGGTTTTACCGCCTTTAGTATGAGCACGGCATTGTCGGTGTTCTCAATGTTGACAATGCCGTTGTCGCCGAAAGGTGTTTCTGAAGTGACAATATAGTCTACGTCATCTGTCAGAGTCACTGTGGCATTAACCTCGCTAACGGTGGTCTTGGTATTGGCAGCTGTCAGCTGTGCGACAGCCAGCAGGGCGGCCATCACTGTAAGGCATCTTCTTAGAATAGTCATGTCGATTATTATAGTTTGGTTGTTAATTATCTGAATAGGGTGCAAAGATAAAAAAAAAATATCAATTAATGTCCATTTGACCCAAAAAATTAATATAATATTGTTATAACTGCATTTTATGTTGCACTACTTGCACCTGGAGCTTCTGGCAGCAACATGTATATACAATTA
>CAMYZK010000165.1 GCA_947303825.1 uncultured Prevotella sp.
GTCGCCTATCTCAAGGCCCTCGCCTGGATCCAGCCCCACAATAGGCTGCTTGTTCTCGGCTTTGATAATCATGTCGTCGCCATAGTATGCACCGAAAGTGGCATGGAAGGTATTGCCTTTGAAGGGATAGAGGTCGAACAGCAGGTGTGCGTTGCCCCATTTCAGTTTTGCCTCCACCTCGGTCTTCTGAGGAATGCCGTGTGCCTTATAGTTTACATCGTGCTTATATTTGATATCAGGCATAAAGGTATAACCAGCACGCATGGCTATGAAGTCGGTGATAGGTGCCGCCAGCTCCGCACCTGCACCCGGCGTACCTGCAGAGATGCCCAAGGCCACATGGTCGAACACACCAAACCTTTTCACTTTCTGTGCATGCAAACCTTGTACACAGCAGAAAGCTGCGACAGCGATAAAAAACAGTTTCTTCATAATAGCTTGTTTTATGTTAGATTTCTTCTTACGAGTGCAAAGATAAACAAAAAAAACAAACCCTACAATAAAAATACAAAAAAATGTAAATAAAAAAACATGCCTTCGCCTTTTTTTAGTACCTTTGCAGCCGAAAGGCAGCGAGAACGGGCTACGCCTCGGCAATTCAAGTGAACTTGATTGCTCTCGGCTTGCACCTTCCTTGCATCCAAAATTCTACGCAAAGCAACAATGACCACGTCATTACTTCTTGCCGACAAACCGCTGATAGATAATCCCACGATGATTTTTCTCGTGGTGTTGCTTATCATTCTCTCTGCCCCTATAGTAATGAGCAAGCTGCGCATACCACATATCATTGGTATGGTGCTGTCGGGTGTACTGGTAGGTCCCTTTGGCCTTAACCTGCTAGCCAGGGAGTCGTCGTTCGAGATATTCGGACAGGTGGGACTCTACTATATCATGTTCCTTGCCGGTCTGGAGATGGACCTGGAAAGCGTGAAGAAGAACACCAGGCAGTTTCTGCTATTCGGACTGCTCACATGCCTCATTCCGCTGTCGCTGACCTACGTTGTGGCACTCACGGTGCTCCAATACTCAGCAGCCACATCCTTCCTGCTGGGATGCATCATGGCATCGAACACCCTGGTGGCCTACCCCATCATAGGCCGATACGGCCTGCAGCGCCATCCGTCGGTGGGGCTTAGCGTAGGATCATCGATGATTTCACTCTTCATGGCACTGGTGATGCTGGCAGCACTGTCGTCTACCATCGGCAACGCTACCGGCTCACTGCCATTCACGGCAGACATGCCGCCCGTTGTGTCGCAGGTGGTGTTCTGGCTGTTCTTCCTTGTCAAGCTCGCAGCATACATCGTTGGCTCGGTGTTGCTCATACCACGCCTCACACGCTACTTCCTGCGCCGCTATAGCGATGCCGTGATGCAATATATCTATGTAATGTCGGTGATGTTCCTCTCTGCCACGCTGACAACCATCATTGGCTTGGAAGGAATATTCGGAGCTTTCTTCTCCGGACTGATACTCAACAGGTATATACCTCGGGTATCGCCGTTGATGAACCGTCTGGAGTTTATAGGAAACGCCATCTTCATACCTTACTTCCTCATTGGTGTAGGCATGCTCATCAACGTACGCTCGGTGCTTGCCGGAGGCGAGGTGGTGTGGATAGTGCTGCTGATAGCCTTCATCGGCACCTTCGGCAAGGCAGTGGCAGCATACGCCAGCAGCCTCATCTACCGTCTGCCCCAGAGCGAAGGCAACATGATGTTCGGCCTGACATCGGCACATGCCGCCGGAGCCATCGCGATGATGATGGTGGGCATAAGGCAGCAGATGGTGAGTGACGACATGCTGAACGGCGTGGTAATGATGATACTCGTGACGTGCGTCATCTCTACCATGATGACAGAGCACTCGGCCAAACAGATTGTGCTGGATGCGAAGGTGAAAGTGGCTGAGGGGAAGAGCGACGACGAGAAGATACTACTCTGCGTGAAATATCCCGACATTGCCCCACAGCTGCTCAGCCTGTCACTGCTCATGCGTAACCCTTCACTGAACAGAGGGCTCGTAGCCCTTAATGTGGTCTACGACGACGAACATTCAGCAGCAGGGCGCGAACAGGGCATGCGTCTGCTGGAACAGCTGCAGGAGCAGGCATCAGCATCGGAGGTGGTTCTACAGACACAGGTACGCCTGGCTACTAACATCGCCAACGGCATAAAGCATGCCTTCAAGGAGTTTGCATGCTCGGAGATAGTGATGGGCATACACGTACACACAGACGTAAACCCCAAGTTCTGGGGAGCCTTCATACAGAGCTTGTACAACGGACTGAACCGCCAGATAATACTCACCCGCTTCGTGCAGCCACTGCCCACGCTGAGGCGCATTCAGGTGGCAGTACCCTCAAGGGCAGAGTTCGAGCCGGGATTCCACCGCTGGCTGGAACGTCTGTGCCGCTTTGCCGAACAGCTGGACTGCCGCATACAGTTCCACGGAAGAAACGAGTCGCTGGAGCTGATACGCAACTATACGGCACTAAGACACAAGAGTGTCAGGGCCGACTACACTTTTATGGCACACTGGAACGAGCTGCCACAGCTGGCATCGCACATCGCTGACGACCACATGTTTGTTGTGGTGACGGCTCGTAAAGGCACCATAAGCTACAAGAACGCCCAGGAGAGGCTGCCCGACGAACTGCAGGAACACTTCAACGGAAAGAACCTGATGATAGTCTTCCCCGATCAGTTCGGTGCCGACACCAAGGAAGACAACATGAGCTTCACCGAGGCACAGCACAAGGAGGAGACCAGTCTCTACGACTTCATCTCACGACTGATACACTCACGCAAAGAGCGTCATTAACAACAAAACGAACATACACTGTACAGGACATGATAGACGTACACAACATAAAGAAGAGCTTCGGCTCACTAGAAGTGCTGAAAGGCATTGACCTGCACATAGACAAGGGCGAAGTGGTGAGCATAGTAGGACCCAGCGGTGCAGGCAAGACCACGCTGCTGCAGATTATCGGTACCCTGGACCGCCCCGACAGCGGTTCGGTGCGCATCGACTCAGTCGATGTGACAACCCTCTCGCAGAAAGTGTTGAGCGACTTCCGCAACCGCAAACTTGGATTCGTATTCCAGTTCCATCAGCTGCTACCAGAGTTCACGGCAATAGAAAACATCATGATTCCCGCTTTTATTGCAGGGACATCGCGCTCGGCAGCACAGAGCCGGGCAAAAGAGCTGCTGCAGTTCATGGGACTTCAAGACCGCGCCAGCCATAAGCCCGCACAGCTGTCGGGAGGAGAAAAGCAGCGGGTGGCAGTGGCACGGGCACTGATGAACAACCCCGCTGTCATACTGGCCGATGAGCCAAGCGGCTCGCTCGACACGAAAAACAAGAACGAGCTACACCAGCTCTTCTTCGACCTGCGCGACAAGTTCGGACAGACATTTGTCATCGTCACCCACGATGAGCAGCTCGCCACACTCACCGACCGCACCATACACATGCGCGACGGCCTGCTTGAGCAACCTATAGAACCTACTTCACCTACCCCACCTACAGAACCCACTCCACCTACCTCCCTATGATACAACTCGGCAACTACAATACCCTGCGCATTCTGCGCCACACAGAGCCCGGCATCTATCTCGAAGGCGACGAGCAGACAGGCGACATCCTCCTGCCTCAACGATACGTCACACCCGGCATGCACGATGGCGACGACATAGAGGTGTTCATCTACCTCGACCAGGAGGAGCGCATCGTTGCCACCACCGAGCATCCGCTGGCCAAGGTGGGCGAGTTCGCCTATCTCGAAGTGGCATGGACCAACCTGTACGGGGCTTTCCTGCGCTGGGGACTGATGAAAGACCTCTTCTGCCCCTTTCGTGAGCAGAAGCAACGCATGCAGCGCGGCAAGTCTTATATAGTCTATATTAAGGAAGACGAAGCCTCGCACCGTCTCATGGCAACTGCCAAGGTAGAGAAGTATCTGACACCACTCAACCCACCCGAAGAAGGAACGAGTGCCGAGAGGAAGCCATCTGACCAAGACACCTGCGAGTCCACTCAAGGAGGCCAAGAAAGGCTCGTTCACGGCACAGCCTGCGACTGTCTTATCTGGCAGAAGACCGACCTTGGCTTCAAGGCCATTGTAGACAACCGCTATCAGGGGCAACTATACGACAACCAAATCTTCCAGCCGCTCCACACCGGCAACCGCCTGACGGCATATATAGACCATATAAGGCAAGACGGCAAGATAGACCTCACGCTGCAGCCCACCGGCAGACGACAGACACTTGACTTCGCCGAGGTGCTGCTGAGATACCTATATGAGAACGAAGGACGATGCAACCTGGGCGACAACTCACCCGCAGAGCTTATCAGCGACCGTTTCCAGGTATCGAAGAAGACCTTCAAGCGAGCCATTGGCGACCTCTACCGTCGCAGGCTGATAACAATATCGCCCGACGGCATACGCCTGGTTTAGGCCCACTCACAGAAGCAAAACAAAAAGACAGATATGGAAAAGACAGTATATCTAGGCATGATTGCCGACATCATGCACCCTGGACTGATCAACATCATTAACGAGGGTGCCAAGCATGGCAACGTCATCATTGGCCTCTTCACAGACAAAGCCATTGCACAGCACAAGCGCCTGCCCTACCTTACTTATGAGCAGCGAAAGAATGTGGTGGAAAACATAAAGAATGTCTACAAGGTAGTGCCCCAGGAAGAGTGGAGCTATGCTCCTAACCTTCGCCGACTAAAGCCCGACTACATCATTCACGGCGACGACTGGACAACAGGTCCCGACCGCGAACTGCGCGAAGAGGCCTTCAGCGTGATGAAGGAGCTGGGGGGTGAAGTGATAGAGATTCCTTATACCAAAGGCATCGAGTCTTCTTCGCTCGACAAAGAGATAAAGAGCATCGGCACCACACCCGACATACGCCTGAAGACGCTAAGAAGACTCATCGACGCCAAGCCTGTGGTAAGAATACTGGAGGTGCACGACGGGCTGTCGGGACTCATCTGCGAGAATCTGGAAGTGAAGAACGGCCTCTATACCGAAGCCTTCGACGGTATGTGGAGCTCATCGCTTACCGACAGCACATCAAAGGGCAAGCCCGACATTGAGGCCGTTGACCTGACAACACGTATGCAAGACCTGACCAACATACTGGAGTGTACCACTAAGCCCATCATCTACGACGGAGACACCGGAGGCAAGCTGGAGCACTTTGTCTTCACCGTTCGCACCCTAGAGAGGAACGGTATCTCGGCCGTTATCATTGAAGATAAAGTGGGACTGAAGAAGAACTCTCTCTTCGGCACCGACGCCATACAGACACAGGACACCATAGAGAACTTCTGCCAGAAGATACGTGCAGGAAAGAATGCCCAGGTGACGAAGGACTTTATGATTATAGCACGATGCGAAAGCCTCATAGCTGGCAAAAGCATTGACGATGCCCTGGAACGCTGCTGCGCATACGTAGAACAGGGCGGGGCCGACGGCATTATGATTCACTCAAAGGAGAAAAACGGTGAAGACATACGGCTGTTCTGCCAACAGTTCCACAAGCTACATCCCTACGTGCCCATCGTGGCAGTGCCCACCACCTACAACCACATACGCGAAGAGGAGCTGGGAGAGTGGGGCATCAAGGTGGTTATCTATGCCAACCACATGCTCAGGGCCGCCTATCCAGCCATGACAAAAGTGGCTACAAGCATACTGGAAAACCACCGCTCTTACGACGCCAACGATCTGTGTATGCCCATCAAGCAGATACTTGAACTGATACCGGGAACGAAGTGAGTGAAGAGTTAAGAGTTAAGAGTGAAGAGTGAAGAGTTGAGAGTTAAGAGTTGAGAGTTGAGAGACTTTACTTCTGAGCCCACTTTAAAAAGTCTAGAAATGAGTATTCCGAGAAGAAATCTGTGCGCAGCCGCTCCCCGCCCCTTAAGGGGAGGGGTCGGGGGTGGGGTAGGTATCTCTTTGCCGCTGAATGAGTTAGTCACCCCACCCCTGCCCCTCCCCTACAAGGGAG
>CAMYZK010000166.1 GCA_947303825.1 uncultured Prevotella sp.
CGCCTTGCACATACTCACGCAGATAGGGTATGTTGAGCTGTATAGTGCCTGCACCGCTCACCTTGTTGGCGATGTAGCAGTTGCGGTTGGGCGAGAACTGCGACGTGGTGCCTTCTGCTACTTCTATAGGGAAAGAGTAGGTCTCATATCCGCTAGACTCTCCCTTAGTCTTCAGATGTCCGCCCTGCATGATGAGCTTCGACGATTGACCGATGCCTGTCTTAGAGATGTCGGTAGTGCTCAGGTAGAGCGTGCTGCCCTTCAGAATGGTTGCTCCTTCGTAACCGAAGAATTTAGTCGTGCCTACGGTAAGCTGACCGTTACCGTCCAATATAAGGTCGCTGTCAGCACCCCCTCCCTCTACAGTGCCGTTCATCGTCACCGTTGCCGATTTGATGTCGAGCGTGGTTGTTGCCGACAGCTTCATAGAGCGGTTGGTTGAGGTGTTGCCGCCTGTATATCTGTATGTGCCGCCGTCGGCAATCCAGTTCTGTGCAAACTCCACACTGCTGCCTATTGCCGATGCCTCGCCGCCGTTTTTCAGAGAAGCAAACTCAAGGACTCCGTCGTGGAGCACAGTGGCACCGGTGTAGGTGTTGCTGCCGGTAAGGGTGAGTGTGCCCACGCCTCCCTTGTTTACCGATGTTGTGCCGCCGATGGCTGAACCTCCGATGCTAAGGCTTACGGGCTCTTTGTAGACTACCGTTGCAGGTGTGGTGGTCTCTGCCAGTGTGAGTGTTGAAGTGGCGGGAGGAGCCAGCAGGACATTCTTGCCGTCGGCCTGTGAGTTGTCGAATGCCCCACTCACCCATGTGTAGTCGGGCGAGAAGTTGTCTATGTCTACCACTCCTACTTCGGTAGGCCTTGTAGACATTGCTGTCTCAGCAGTATATTCACTGTCCTCTGTTCCTGCTACTGCCTTCACGCGAACAGTATATTTTGTGCCGGGCTCCAGTCCGTTTATTACAAATGTGGTAGCATTGGCAGCGGTGCGGCCTGCCTCGCTATAGGCTCCGTCTTTTTTTATCTCTACCACGAAAGCTTCTTCACCATAGGTGTAGTCGCGCCAGCTGATGGTGAGAGTGGTGGTGGTGGCCTTGTCAAGTGTCAGGGCAACAGGAGTACGAAGGAAGTAGTCGCGGTCGTCCACGGTGATAGAGTTGATGTAGTTCTCTATGTTGGCATATCCGTTGGAGGCAATGGTCATGGCATCGTTCTTTGATGGATTGGTGCCGTTGGATGTTTCCCATGCATCGGGCATGCCGTCGCCGTCGCTGTCGGTCTTCTTGGTTCCTGCGTAGACCTTCCATGTGGAGGGAGCGCCATAGACCAGTGTTTCTTCATTTGAGATAAGAGCTCCACTGGTTCCATAGCTCATCACCTCGTCTACCATGTAGCAGTCGGTCATGTCGCGGTAGGGCAGCGATGCACCCACAGTGGGTAGATTGGTCTCAAGAAGCTTGTTGCCGGGGTTGAGTTCCAGTGCCGGGTAGTCGTAAGGTTGTGACTCACGTGTCGCTGCGTTATAGTCGGTAATAATAGCAGGGTCAAAGATTCCGTCACGGTTACGGTCTTGCCAGTTGTCGTCGCCATAGCAGTGGAAGTCGGCATTGCCGCCAGTAAAGGCAGCACCACCCACGGCCGGACCGTTGATGAAGAGGTTAGACTGTATGTTCACATAGCTCTTGCCCTCCGAGTCGCCTCCCATGATGTAGGCACCGTTGCTCCAGTTGTAAACAATATTGTTAGCATATTGATTGATGCCCTTCACCTTGAAGTTACGTGTGGAGTTGTCACATAAGAAGTTTCCTACCAGCGAGATGTAGTCGGTCTGCATCAGTCCGCCCGCAGAGTGTGTCATCAGACCCTGTCCCACGATGCTGTTCTGCAGGGTGATGTACTGTGGTGTGAGCCCTTTTCCATCGGGGTTGATGCTGAAGGTCTCGTCCAGTCCCCATGCAAATGAGCAGTGGTCGAATATCATGTTCTGTCCGTTGGCTATTCCTGCGCAATCCTTGCCGCTGCTGCCCTTATGCCCCATGCGGAAACGCATGTAGCGAACAATGATGTTGTTTGATCCCGAGAAACTCACACCGTCGCCATAAACGGTGATGCCCTCGCCAGGAGCCGTCTGTCCGGCTACGTAGAGGTTGTTCTTGAATACCAGACGGCTGCTGATGTTTATCACACCGGCAACATCAAAGACAATGATGCGATTGGGTTGGCTGATGGCATCACGCAGAGAGCCCGATCCTGAATCGTTGAGGTTGGTAACATGATAGACGCTGCCGCCGCGTCCGCCAACGGCAAATCGCCCCCATCCCTGAGCACCGGGGAAGGCCAGCTGCTGTGCACTAGATGTAAGGCTTGCTACCAGAAGCATGCAGCCCATTAATAATTGTTTTGTTCGCATAGATTAAGTTTTTATATTAAGTGTTCTAGTTGTTCACAATTTGGCAACAAAGTTAACAAGAAAAACGGAAATATGTATCATTGTTTCACATTTCTTTACGTTTTTCTTGGCTATTTGCGCGTTTTTTCCTATCTTTGCAGCCAGAAACATAATTAACGTAATAATACAAGCAACATGAAAATCAAGAAATTCATCTTTGGCGTGGCCACAGCAGCTGTGGTTGCGGGAACACCTGTCACCATGACTAGCTGTGATGATGACGACATCAACACCGTTCTCAATCTTATCGATTTGTTCTTCCAGTCGGCCGATGATCTGGCAAACACCGCATGGCTTACTGCCGACAGCTCCGAAGGATTTGAGTTTGGCACTGGTGGCCAGGGAATATACTATAGCGGCTATGAGCTTGACGAAAGTGGAAATGTCATACCCCAGCAGTTTACATATACGCTAGACACTACTAACAATACTCTTACCATCAAGCTCTCTTCTGGTTCGAGGATTTATACTGTCACCGAGTTCGTAAAGAACAGCAAGTTGACACTGACCTATAATGGTAAGACTATTTATCTTAAGTATCTTACCGAATAGTGTCACTATCGGATATAAATACATGCAATCCTTAAATAGTGCTTGACTTCCAAAAGTCAAGCACTATTCGCTATTTTGTAATTCTGGCCGTTTTTGATTCACTTCTGATTTGGTGATAATCCTACAAAAAAACTAACTACCCGATTTCTCGGATAGTTAGTTTCTTTTTGTCGGGGCTACTGGACTCGAACCAGCGACCTCGCGCCCCCCAGACGTGTGCGCTACCAACTGCGCTAAGCCCCGAACAAAAGTGCCTTCTAAGACCTTGTCTTGTTAAGCGGGTGCAAATTTACAACGTTTTTTTTAAAACTCCAAATTTTTATTGAAATTTTTTCATAAACTATAAAAAAAGTTGTCTGAAAACTTGCATGTAAAGATTTTTTCTTATCTTTGTAGCGATTATGACAACATATAATATTATAAGACCGCAAACCCTAAGTGCATTGGTGAAACTACCTTCATCGAAAAGCATCTCAAACCGTGCACTCATTATATGCGCTCTCTCTGCCAACAGTCATGAGCCGCTCTCGTTTTCTTCATGCAACAGCTTGATGCCAGACAATCTGAGCGACTGTGACGATACCGACGTTATTGTCAGGGCTATGCGACACATGCCCGATGTGATAGACATCAAGGCGGCAGGTACTGCCATGCGTTTCATGACGGCTTTCCTGGCTGCCACCGACAGCGGTAAGCATGTCATTACTGGAACAGAACGCATGAAGCACAGGCCTATTGCCATACTTGTCGACGCGTTGCGAAGCCTGGGGGCAGAAATAGATTATCAGGGCGTGGAGGGGTTCCCTCCGTTGAGCATCAATGGAAGTAAGCTGGAGGGTGGAGTGTTGGAGATTGCCGGAAACGTGAGCTCGCAGTTCATCTCTGCGCTGCTAATGATAGGACCTGTATTGCGCCACGGTCTGACGTTGAGACTGACAGGAGAAATCATTTCCCGGCCATACATTGACCTGACGCTATGGACGATGCGTGAGTTTGGAGCTGAAGTGGAATGGACGGCGGTAGACACCATAGAGGTGAAACCAAAGCCTTACCTGCAGCGTGAATACCTTATAGAGAACGACTGGAGTGCTGCCAGCTACTGGTATGAGATGCTGGCCTTGTCGGACGATCCTGATGCTGAGGTGCAGTTGGAAGGGCTTATGGATGGGTCGAAACAGGGAGACTCGTCGGTGCGTTACATCTTCAGCCTGTTGGGAGTGAAGACGGTGTTTGCATCGAAGAAGGCGGGGAAGCCTACTACGGTTACACTGAGAAAGAACGGACATTGCGTGCCAAGACTGGAGTACGACTTTATGAACGCCCCCGACTTGGCTCAGACTTTTGTCGTAGCATGCTGTGCGCTGCGCGTGCCCTTCCACTTCAAGGGACTCCAGACGCTGAAGATAAAGGAGACCGACCGCATACATGCTCTGAAGACAGAGATGGCGAAGCTGGGATATGACATTGTTGATACCAATGATTGTGAATTGTCGTGGAATGGCGATACTTCAAGAGTGCTTCCTTCTGATGCCCCTGTCTCTATCGACACATACGATGACCACCGTATGGCACTGGCTTTCGCTCCGCTGGCGTTGCAACGCCGCATTGCTATCAACAACCCGCAGGTCGTGACAAAGTCATACCCGCAGTTCTGGGAGCATCTGAGAGAGGCTGGGTTTGAGGTAAATGAAGAATGAGCGATAGGTTAAGATGCAGTTTGTTCTTATATGTGTTGGCTCCCTGTTGGTGCTAGGAGTGGTGGCTGCCTTGGCCTCCATGCTTACCAAGGGAGGTACCGACGAGCCTGTACATGAATCTCACGACTGCTCGTCGTGCAGCAGCGTGGCCAGTGGAGAGTGCAAGATAGGATGCCTTCTGGAAGAGAAGAGAAAAAGAGGGAGAATACAATAATTCGGGGGGTAGGTAGTTATTATAATAAATGAAGAAGGTTTGTTGCCTGGCTACGGTTATGGCCATTGCTTGTGTGGTGGCTTCCTGTTCTGTGCATAAGAACAATGCCCAGAGCCGTTTTTGGCAGTCGTTTACGGCAAAGTACAATACCTTCTACAACGGCAAGCAGGCTTTTATAGACGGAGCATTGGAGAAGGAGAAAGGCAACAAGGACAACTACACCAACAAACAGAGCCGCTCCCTGGGCAAGGGTAACTTTGAACGTGCTGTAGAGAAGATGGAGAAGACCATTAAGCAGCACAGTATTAAGGCTCGCCCGGAATGGAAGAAGTCGCGACGCAAGACGGTAAAAGACCTGGAGTGGCTGTCTCGGCGTGAGTACAACCCCTTCCTGTGGAAGGCATGGCTCATGCTTGGAGAGGCACAGTTTCAAAAGGGAGACTTTGACGAGGCGGCAGCCACTTTCAGCTACATGAGCCGGCTCTATGCCTCGCAGCCTGCCATCAACGCACAGGCCAGGGCTGGGCTGGCAAGGTGCTACTCGCAGCTTGACTGGATGTATGATGCTGAAGACGTGATACGCAACCAGATGCGTGACTCCATACACTACTCTGCCCGGAAAGCGTGGGACAAGACGCTCGCCGACTACTACCTACGTACTGGAGAGCTTGAGAAGGCAGAGCCCTACCTTCGCAAGGCAATAAAGAGCGAGCGACGTAAGACGCAGAAAGCCCGCGAGTGGTTTATCATGGGACAGGTGCAGGCTACTTTGGGGCATCAGCGGGAGGCATACAAGGCATACAGCCATGTGGTGCGACAGAATCCGCCATACGAGCTGGAGTTCAATGCTCGCATAGCACAGACAGAGGTGTTGGCATCACAGGGTGGGAATGGAGAGGTGCGAGGGGCTGCAAAGAAGATGATAGCCCGTCTGCGCCGCATGGCCGCCTCAGACAAGAACAAGGACTACCTAGACCAAGTGTACTATGCCATAGGCAACATCTACTTGGCAAATGGCGATACAGTACATGCCATATCGTCATACGAGACTGGTGCCGAGAAAGCTACACGCAGCGGTATAGAGAAAGGTGTGCTGCTGCTCACATTGGGTAACCTCTACTGG
>CAMYZK010000167.1 GCA_947303825.1 uncultured Prevotella sp.
GGCTGAAAACTATCAAGACTTTGTTGAAGGAGTCAAACAGTCTTTGTTGCAAGCTCCTGATGCCAAGAATGCAGCCAGGATAAATGGGTGGCAAATAGGGGAGCAGCTGAAAAACACCTATCTGTCAAAGTTGAAGAGCGAGTTTACTGACACTCCAGACAGCATTGTCATGGAAGTATTGGTAAGAGGATTTGTCGATGCCGTACTGGGGAATGCCAGCATTACGGTAGAAGAGGCCGATAAGCTTTTCAAAGAAAAGGAGAACTTCAACAAGGCTGCCAAGGAGGAGAAGCTAAGCAAGCCCGGAAAAGATTTTCTTGCACAGAATGCTAAGAAAAAGAAAGTCATAACCACTGAGAGCGGCCTGCAATACAAGGTGCTGGTAAAAGGCAAGGGCGAGGTGCCGCAAGCCACCGACGAAGTGAAGGTGCACTACGAGGGAAGACTGATAGACGGTACCGTCTTCGACGCTTCGGCAAAACACGGCACAGAGCCTATGCCCCTGAAAGCTAACCAAGTGATAAAGGGATGGCAGGAGGCACTTACCATGATGCCAGTAGGGTCAAAGTGGCAACTCTACATACCTTATACCCTGGCCTACGGCAGCAATCAGGCAGGCAACATACCCCCGTACTCGGCACTGATATTCGACATAGAGCTGGTAGACATAGTTAAAAAGTAGCACCAGCACTACATAGAAATGCAAATTATTACAAAATGCGTATGTTTATGGAAAAAACATGCGCATTTTGTTGCTTGTTTCAGTATTTTTGTGTACTTTTGCTGACAATTTGTAAAAACAGCTAGTAAGAAATGGAAAGAATTGACAATCTTGACAAGAAAATACTGAGCATTTTGTCGAAAAACGCACGAATAGCGTTTAAGGATGTAGCAGCAGTGTGCGGCGTGTCCAGGGCTGCCATTCACCAAAGGGTGCAAAGGCTTATTGAGGGTAATGTGATAACGGGAAGCGGCTTTGACGTCAACCCCAAGTCACTGGGATACAGAACCTGTACCTACGTGGGTATTACACTGGAGAGAGGCTCCATGTACAAGGAGGTGGTGAAGCAGCTGGAACTCATTCCAGAGGTGGTGGAGTGCCATTTCACCACAGGCCCATACACCATGCTTGTCAAACTGTACGCGCGCGACAACGAGCAGCTCATGCACCTGCTCAACGGTAAACTGCAGCAGGTGCCGGGAGTGGTGGCAACAGAGACACTCATCTCCCTGGAGCAGAATATCAAGCGGGAAATACCCGTACACTTCGACGAACTAGACACAGAATGAACTTTTTCTCCATAGAGGAACAGGCAGCACTGGCCTATGGCAACACTTCACTGCAGAGGAAACCAGTGGTGGGGCTGACGGCAAACTATGATGACGAGCACAGCGCGCGGCTGGCCGATGCCTATTATAAGCAGGTGGCCGCAGCTGGAGCTGTCCCCGTTATCATTCCGCCATTGTCGGAATCGACAGCCGTACTTGAGACACTGCAGCGCATTGACGCACTGCTGCTGACAGGTGGTGCCGACATCAATCCTCTCTTTCAGGGAGAACAGCCCTCCCCTCTGCTGGGAGGCATCAACCATGAGCGTGACCTGCCCGAACTGCTCATGACACGACTGGCTGCCAATAGGCAGATGCCAATATTGGGAATATGCCGGGGCATACAGACTATGGCGATGGCAATGGGTGGAAGGGTGGCTCAAGACCTCTCACTTGTTGACCGTGACAGCTCTGACAACCTATTGAAACACTCGCAACAGGCAGCACGGCATGTTCCTACGCATAGTATAAAAGTAGCAAGCGACACTGTGCTCCACAGCATCTTCAAAGACTGTCTGGATAGCGAAGGCATGCTGCCGGTCAACTCCTTCCACCATCAGGCCATACTCTCTGCAGGAAAAGGCATGCGTGTTTGTGCTACCGCCCCCGACGGGATAATCGAAGGCATAGAGAGCAGTGAGCATAAGCCTCTCCTTGCCGTACAGTGGCATCCGGAGTGCATGGCAGAAGCTGGCCTGCCGCTGTTCAGATGGCTTACCGCCAAGGCAGAGGAATACAGACAGGCCCAGACCCTTCATGACAGGTTGCTGACACTTGACACCCACTGTGATACGCCTATGCTCTTTCCCAAGGGTATAGACTTTTCCACACGCGACAGCCGCATCCTGGTAGACCTGCCAAAGATGACGGAAGGCAGGCTCGACGCAACAATCATGGTAGCTTACATACCCCAGAAAGCCACACCGCAGCTGCCCGACGAGCCCTCAGAGCTTACTCCCTTCAGTTATGCCAACGCCATCTTCGACCGTATAGAGAAGATTGTGGCCCAGAACGCTACAAGACTGGCACTGGCCCGCACTCCTGCCGACCTGTGGCGCAATAAATGCGATGGGCGCAAGAGCATCATGATAGGCATTGAGAACGGAAAAGCACTGGAGGGCGACATCAGGAACATAGAACACTTTGCCAAACGAGGAATAGTATACATCACCCTTTGCCATAACGGCGACAATGACATCTGCGACTCGGCAAAAGGCAGCGCCACACATGGCGGAGTGAGCGACTTCGGCAAGGATGTCATTGCCGAGATGAACAGGCTGGGAGTAATGGTAGACCTGAGCCATGCCGCCGAGAGCAGCTTCTACGATGCACTCGACATCTCGAGGACATCCATCGTGTGTAGCCATTCGTCGTGCTGCGCACTCTGTGACCATCCACGCAACCTCACTGACGACCAGATGCGGGCCTTGGCTGCCAAGGGAGGAGTATGCCAGATAACGCTCTATCCGGGCTTCCTGTGTAAGAATCCCGATGAAGCAACAATAAACGATGCGATAGCCCACCTTGAGCATGCCATAAATGTAATGGGAATAGACCATGTGGGGCTGGGTACTGATTTCGACGGAGACGGAGGTGTGCCAGGACTGGCCGATGCCAGCGAGCTGACCCTGTTTACACGGCGGCTGCTCAGGCAACGATACAGCAACGAGGACATACAGAAGATATGGGGAGGAAACTTCCTCAGAGTTATGCAACAAGTACAGGATTTAACCAAACAATGATACCCAGAATGAAAAAGATAATTGCCATCGCCATTGTCGTACTGGCATTGATTTCATGCGGAGGGTCGCAGAAAAGCTCCAGCGAGCAGGACAGTGCCGCCCAGACCTCTGCCGAACCTGTAGGCCCGGCGTTCTCTGCTGATTCTGCATACGCTTTTTGTGCACAGCAATGCAGCTTCGGCCCAAGAACGATGAACAGCCAGGCTCATGAGCTGTGTGCGCAGTGGATAGTGAAGAAGATGCAGGAATATGGCATGAGCATCACTGAGCAGAGAGCCACTCTGAAAGGTTTCGACGGAACGTCGTTGCTAGCCAACAACATTATTGCAAGCTACAGGCCGGAGCTGTCTGAACGCATAATGATTTGCGCACACTGGGACAGCCGTCCATGGGCCGACAACGACCCCGATCCCGTGAATCACAGCTTGCCTGTGATGGCAGCCAACGACGGTGCCAGCGGAGTGGCCGTTATGATGGAGCTGGCAAGACTCCTGGCATTCCAGGATAGCTCTGCAAAGCCTAAGGTGGGCATCGATTTCATTTGCTTCGATGCCGAAGACTGGGGGAGCCATGAGAACAACGACTCATGGGCACTGGGCTCTCAGCACTGGGCAAAGAACCTGCACAAGCCAGGCTATAAGGCAAGATACGGAATACTGCTAGACATGGTGGGAGGGCAGCAGGCACTGTTCTATAGGGAACAAAACTCCATGCAGTTTGCCCCAGGAATAGTTGACAGAGTGTGGAAAGCTGCCAGTACCGTCGGCTATGGGGGATATTTCCCACAGCAAGACGGAGGAGGCATTACCGACGATCATATGCCGGTAAACCAGGTGGCAAAGATTCCGTGCATTGACATCATACCATACTATCCCGACTGCGAGGAGAGCTCTTTCGGACCAACATGGCATACCATCAGCGATGATATGGCCCACATAGACCGTAATACCCTGAAGGCAGTGGGACAGACGCTGGTGCAGACTATTTGGAGTGAACAACAATAATCAACACAATTACAATTTTATGACAGACAACAAGTCAATAGTAGGCGCAAAAATACGGAGCCTCAGAGAAACAAAAAATCTCAGCGTGGAAGAAATAGCTGAGCGTAGCGGACTCACTATGGAGCAAATAGACAGTATAGAAAACGACGTTAACCTGCCGTCATTGGGCCCGCTGATTAAGATTGCCCGTGCACTGGGGGTACGGCTTGGAACGTTTATGGACGACAATGATGCTCTGGGACCTATTGTCTGCCGAGCTGCCGACCGTGAGAAAAACAGCAGCATCAGTTTCAGCAACGGGGCTACCGATGCACGTAGACACATGGAGTATCATCCCTTGGCACAGCAGAAGGCTGGTCGCCACATGGAGCCTTTCGTCATAGACATACATCCTGAGGAAAGTCCACAATTCCAGCTCTCTGACCATGAAGGCGAGGAGTTTATCTATGTCATGCAGGGAGAGATAGAGGTGGTCTATGGTAAGGAGACCTACAACCTGAAAGAGGGTGACAGCATCTTCTACGACAGCATAGTGAAGCATCATGTTCATGGCGCCCCCGGCAAGAGCGCGAAAATCCTGGCTGTAGTTTATATCCCGTTCTAAAGCCCACCCAAGCCCTCCCAAAGGGAGGGATGTTTAAATGCCTAAGATTATGAGTAATGTAAGATTAGATATGGCAGGAAGGCCGCTGCCAGACAGAACATATCCGGCAGAGACAGGAAGCGAGGGTTATACACTCTCCGAGCGAACTTTAGGCCAATGGCTGGAATATTGGGCTGAGACCACACCCGATAAGGAATATATCGTATACAGCGACCGCGACCTGCGCTTTACATGGTCAAAATTTAACGAGCGTGTAGACAATCTGGCGAAAGGACTTATTGCCATAGGTGTCAGGAAAGGCTCCAACGTGGGAATATGGGCTACCAACGTTCCTGACTGGCTCACCTTCCTCTACGCTACGGCAAAAATCGGTGCTGTGCTCGTCACGGTGAACACCAACTACAAGCAGAACGAGTTGGAGTATCTTTGCAAGGACTCTGACATGCACACTCTCTGCATAACCGATGGCACGTGGGACTGCAACTATGTTGATATGACCTACACCATGCTGCCTGAGTTGAAGACCTGTCAGCGTGGCCATCTGAACAGCGAGCGGTTCCCGTACTTAAAAAATGTGGTTTTTATTGGTATGGAGAAATACCGTGGCATGTTCAACACCGCCGAGCTGCTACTCCTGGGACAGAACATTGAAGACGAGGAACTAGACGGCATGAAGAAGAACGTTACCTGCCACGATGTATGCAACATGCAGTATACCAGCGGTACCACCGGCTTCCCTAAGGGCGTCATGCTCACACACTATAACATTGCCAATGATGGCTATTTCACTGGCGAAAACATGGCTTTCACCCAGGATGACAAACTCTGTGTCTGCGTGCCGCTTTTCCACTGCTTCGGTGTGGTGCTGGCCACGATGAACTGCCTTACCCACGGCTGCACAGAGGTGATGGTAGAGAAGTTCGACCCGCTTGTGGTGCTGGCTTCCATCCATAAGGAGCGTTGCACTGCCGTCTATGGTGTTCCCACCATGTTTATTGCCGAGATCAATCACCCGATGTTCTCCATGTTCGACCTCACATGCCTGCGCACGGGCATTATGGCTGGTAGCCTCTGCCCTGTGGAACTTATGAAGCAAGTCAGTGAGAAGATGTACATGACTATCACCAGCGTATATGGCCTCACAGAGTCATCACCTGGCATGACGCAGACCTGCCTCAACGATACCTTCGAACAGCGCTGCACCACCGTGGGCCGCGACTTCCCCTTTGTAGAAGTCAAGGTGCTCAACCCTGATACCAATGAGGAATGCCCCGTTGGCGTGCAGGGCGAGATGTGTTGCAGGGGATTCAACGTTATGAAAGGCTACTATAAGAACCCCGAGGCCACTGCCGAGGTC
>CAMYZK010000168.1 GCA_947303825.1 uncultured Prevotella sp.
CTACTTCTATGCCGCCACCGTGCTCGACGACTGCCGTCAGGATATGGACATCATACATGAGGAGACCTTCGGCCCCGTCATCCCCCTCATCGAGTTCGAGACCCTCGACCAGGTGATAGAGATGGCCAACGACTGCGAGTACGGTCTGGCATCGAGCATCTTCACCAACGACCTGAACACTGCTGTCAAGGCCTGCCGCGAACTGGAGTTCGGCGAGACCTATATCAACCGTGAGCATTTCGAGGCCATACAGGGCTTCCATGCCGGTGTGAAGAAGAGTGGTATAGGAGGTGCCGACGGCAAGCACGGCGTGGACGAGTATCTTGTCACTCACGTCACTTACCTGGATACTTGGAATTAACTTTATGTAGTTAGAAAGAGTTGGAAGGCATGAAAATCGGACTTTTCATACCGTGCTATGTCGATGCGCTCTACCCTGAGGTGGGCGTATCGACATTGCGCTTACTTCGTTCGCTGGGGATTGACGTAGACTACCCCGAACGGCAGACCTGCTGTGGGCAGCCGATGGGCAATGCCGGATTTGAGCGCATGGCAGTACCGCTAGCCAAGACGTTCGACGAGCTCTTTGCCGTATACGACTATGTGGTGGCTCCGTCGGCCAGCTGTGCTGCATACGTAAGGTGTTTCCATCCCAACTTGCTTGGAAAGAAAGCTGAGGAATGTGAAGCGGCAGGTAAGACCGTAGACCTGGTGGAGTTCCTTCATGACATAGTGAAGGTGCAGTCGCTGCCAGCGCGCTTCCCCCATAAGGTGAGCGTACACAACTCTTGCCATGGAGTGCGCGAGCTGGGACTGTCGTCGCCCTCAGAGCGCAACATACCCAAGTTCAATAAGATTATTGACCTGCTGCAGCTGGTGGAGGGGATAGAAATAGTGGAACCCGAACGCCCCGACGAGTGCTGCGGCTTTGGTGGTATGTTTGCAGTAGAAGAGAAGGCTGTCTCTGCCCGCATGGGTGTGGAAAAGGTGCGCCGCCACATTGCTACCGGAGCCGAGTACATCACCGGCCCCGACTCGTCGTGCCTCATGCACATGCAAGGCGTGGCACAGAAACAGGGACTTGACATCAAGTTCATCCATGTAGCCCAGATTCTTTCTGCAGGACTCAACTCGGAAAGATGATAGATGAAAGATGCCACTTTGCTCTGCAAAGAACTCTTAACTCTTAATTCTTAACTCTTAACTCTTAACTAAAATACTCCTAACTCAAACAAGGTGAGCACGAAACATTCAAAAGCAGCAGAAGCCTACCTGAAGGACGATGCCGTGGCAACGCGCCACGACCAGACCTTCTTCGGAGTAAGACAGAAGCGCGACCGTATGGCGCAGGCATTGCCCGAGTGGGAAGACCTGCGCGAGGCTGCCAGCCAGATAAAGAAGCACACTGCCACGCATCTCGCTGACTATCTTGAGAAGGTTGAAAGCAATGCTACGAAAAACGGTGTTCATGTGCACTGGGCAGAGGATGCCGATGAGTATAACCGTATAGTGCTTGACATCCTTTCGCAGCACAGTGTAAAGAAGGTGGTGAAGAGCAAGAGCATGCTCACAGAGGAATGCCATCTGAACGAGAACCTTGAGGCTAACGGAATAACCGTTGTAGAAACCGACTTGGGGGAGCGCATCCTGCAGATGATGGAGCTGGCTCCGAGCCATATTGTCATGCCCGCCCTGCATGTCCACCGTGAGGACATTGGCGACACCTTCCGCCGTCTTATCCCCGACTTCGACGAGATAGCCCGCACCTACAGTGCGGTCGGCGGTTCACCCGCCGACCCTAACGATCCCACCTTCCTCACATACGTGGCCCGCATGCATCTGCGTCAGCAGTTTGCCGAGGCCGATGCTGGCATGACCGGTGCCAACTTCGGTATTGCCGAGACAGGCGACGTGGTGGTGTGCACCAACGAGGGGAATGCCGACATGTCTACATCCATTCCGAAGCTGCACATCGTATCAATGGGTATAGAGAAGCTCATCCCCAACTACAAGGCGATGGGTGTGTTCCAGCGTCTTGTGGCCCGTTGCGGCACAGGCCAGGAGACGACAGTGTATACCAGTCACTTCCGTGGACCGCGTCCGGGGGGTGAGATGCACATCGTGCTAGTGGACAACGGTCGTAGCAGCATCATAGGAAACGCTGATCATTGGCAGACACTGAAATGCATGCGTTGCGGGGCTTGTATGAACACGTGCCCCGTGTACCGTCGCTCTGCCGGTTACAGCTATACATACTTTATTCCGGGGCCAATAGGGGTGAACCTGGGCATGCTGCGAGATCCGCACAAGTATTATGACAATGTGTCGGCATGCTCGCTCTGTTGCTCGTGCGACAATGTCTGTCCAGTAAAGGTTGACCTGTCATCGCAGATATACCGCTGGAGACAGGAGCTGGAGTCGCTGGGACATGCTGCGAAGATGAAGAAGATAATGTCGGGGGGAATGGCCTTTATGTTCAAGCGTCCTGGTGTCTACAAGACTGCACTACGCATGGATTGCATCGTAAACTGGATGCCAGGGCCTCTTGTCAACATGAAGCTGAATCCCTGGGCATACGGACACAAGATGATGAAGTTTCCCAAGAAGTCGTTCCACCACATGTGGAAAGAGTTAGGAGACAAAAGTTAAGAACTAGGAATAGGAAAGACAGATATGAGCTCAAAAGAGGCAATACTGAAAAGACTGCGCGACAATACTCGCGAGGCTTACGACATGCCTAGCCTGGACGGTTTGAGGCCTATCACGTTTGATGACTCAGTTGCAGAGTTCATCAGCAAGACAACGACCACGGCAGGTGCGAAGCTGATAGAGATGAAGGATGGAGAGAGCCTGAACGACATAGTACACCGTGCCTATCCTGACGCTAAGGTAGTGGCAAGCAACCTGTCAGGTGTTGAGGCTGATGTAAATCCTGATACGGTAGGCGATGCAAAAGAACTAATGGGGGTCGATGTCGGCGTTTTGGAAGGACTTATCGGCGTGGCTGAGAATGCCTGCATCTGGATTCCCCAACAGATGAAGGAGAAAGCCATCTGCTTTGCCTCCCAGCGACTGGTAGTAGTCTTGAGTCGTAAGGATATTGTAAGCAATATGCATGAGGCTTACGAAAGGATAGCCTCGTCGAAAGATTATTTCCAGGAGTACAAGTTCGGAACTTTTATCTCTGGCCCCAGCAAGACTGCCGACATAGAAGGCGCACTGGTCTATGGCGCGCAGGCAGCACGTGCCCTCACGGTGGTTCTTAAAGGATAGGTCAGAACGGAAGGAGAGACTTCTTGAAGAACCTCTCAGCCTTTTCCAGCATGTGACGGTGGCAGAACACCATGACGCTGTCGCCTGCTTCTATCTGAGTGTTACCATTGACCAGCAATCCCTGACGGCCCCTTACCAGACCGCCGATAGCAATGCCCGACGGCAGTCCCAGGGCTTTCACGAGGTTGCGTGTCACCTTAGAGCCTTCGGCAGCTACAAACTCGGCAACCTCACTGTCAGCCAGCATCAGGGTGCGCATGTTTCTCACGTCGGCCTTCATCATCATCTGGAAGATATGGCTGGCGGCAACAGTCTTCTTGTTTATGATCGTTCCTATGTCCAGTCCTTCGGCCATTGACACATAGTCAAGATTCTCCACCATGGCAATGGTTTTTCTTACACCCAGCTTCTTGGCTGTGAGGCATGCCAGAATGTTGGTCTCGGCATTGCCGGTGAGCGACACGAAAGCCTGTGTGTTCCTGATGCCCTCTTCCCTGAGCAGGGAGAGGTCTCGGCCGTCGCCATGAATCACCATGACGTTAGAACGGTCAACGAGCTGGTTCAGCCTCTCGCATCTCTCCAACGAACTCTCTATTATCTTGGCGTGCATGTTCTCTGGCAGGGTCAGTGCGGCACGCACGGCTGTCTTTCCCCCTCCCATGATGATGACATTATGCACATCCTCATAGTCTCCTTTTCCTACTATCCGTTTGATGTGTGGGATATACTCCGAAGTGGTCATGAAGTAGGCCAGGTCGTTGGCTTTCAGAATGTCCAATCCTCCGGGTATGATGGTCTCGCCTCCTCTTTTCAGTGCTACGATGTGATAAGGGTCGTCGGGGCCGCACAGGTCTTTTATTTGCTGGTTCAGTATCTGGCAGTTCTCGCGCAGTTTGACTCCCAGCAGTACCAAGGCTCCGTCGTGCACGTCCCATCGCTGCCTGACCCATGACTGCTTCAGTCCGCTGATGATGTCGGTAGCGGCCAGCACTTCGGGATAGACAAGCGAGTCAACGCCCATGTTCTTAAAGTATTCTATATTCCCAGGTATAAGGTATTCGTAGTTGTCAATGCGTGCTACGGTCTTCTTTGCGCCCAGGGCATGGGCAAGCATGCATGCTGTAATGTTGCGGCTTTCGAAGCGTGTCACGCCGACGAAGAGATCGGCATCGTGCACTCCGGCATCATTTAATGTTTTTATGCTTGTAGGTGAAGAGCATACTGCCATGATGTCGTAGTTGGAGTCTACTCCTCCCAGGCGCTCGTCGTCGTCGTCGATGAGCACGCAGTCGTGGTTTTCAGTAGACAAGAGCTTCGACAGGTGGGTTCCCACTGCTCCGGCTCCGGCTATAACTATCTTCATACGTTTGCCTTTTTGAGGATTGTATTCTTTATCGACTCAACGTCCAGCCCCACTATCTTATAAAGCTCGTCCACCCTTCCGTGTTCCACGAAGCTGTCGGGCAGTCCCATCCTCGTTACCGAGACATGGTAGCCGTTGTCGTTCAGCCATTCCATAACAGCGGAGCCTAGTCCGCCGTTTCTCACTCCGTCTTCTATGGTGATGATGCGTTTGAACTTGTGTCCCACCTCATGGAGAATGTCTTCGTCGAGTGGTTTGAGGAATCGCATGTCATAGTGGGCAATGCTGAGTTGGTTGTCCTTGCCAGAGAGCATGGCAATGGCTTCTTCCACATCAGCGCCTATGGGACCAATGCTCAGAACGGCGATGTCGCTACCCTCATGCATCCTGCGTCCTGTGCCAACCTTTACTTCTTCCAGCTCGCAACGCCAGTCATCTAGTTTGCCGCGTCCTCTGGGATAGCGAATAACGAAAGGCCCCATGTCATCCTGCTGTGCTGTGTACATAAGCCTGCGCAGTTCATGCTCGTCCATAGGCGAAGATATGGTGATGCCGGGTATAGGGCGGAGGAAAGCCAGGTCGAAGGCACCGTGATGGGTAGGACCGTCTTCTCCCACCAGTCCTGCGCGGTCAAGGCAGATGACAACGTTGAGCCGTAGTATTGCCACGTCGTGAATGATATTGTCGTAAGCGCGCTGGGCAAAGGCGGAATAGATATTACAGAACGGCAGCAGTCCGTCCTTGGCCATTCCCGCCGAGAAAGTCACGGCATGTCCCTCGGCAATGCCCACATCGAAGGTGCGGTCGGGCATCTTCTCCATCATAATGTTCATACTGCAACCCGTTGGCATTGCCGGCGTGATGCCCACAATCTTCGGGTTGTGCTCGGCAAGCTCAAGCAGCGTGTGCCCGAACACGTCCTGAAAGCGCGGACGGTCGTCGGTTTTTCCTTTGATAATCTCACCCGTTTCCTTGTCGAACAAGCCCGGCGCGTGCCAGGTTGTCTGGTCCTGCTCGGCCTGCGGGAAGCCTTTGCCCTTCACGGTTTTAATGTGCAGCAGTTTCGGCCCCTGAATGCGTTTCAGGTCTTCAAGAACCTTGGCCAAATAGATGACATCGTGGCCGTCGATGGGCCCGAAGTAGCGGAAGTTCAGGGCCTCGAACAGGTTGCCCTGCTTCATCAGGATGGCCTTCACGCCGTGGTCGATTTTCTGTATAAGCGATTGAGTGTTAGGCCCGAAGCGGTTCAGTTTGCCAAGGATATTCCAAACCTCGTCTTTCAGTTTGTTGTAGCGCTGCGATGTCGACACATCCACCAAATAGTCTTTGAAGGCGCCCACACTCGGGTCGAT